>NZ_JBQYLP010000106.1:0-12739 GCF_052683555.1 Burkholderia sp. BC1 | reverse complement strand
GTTTACGACGGCACGACGTTGCTCGGCACGACGACGGCCGATGCATCGGGCAGCTGGAGCTTCACGCCCGCGAGTGCCTTGGGCGAAGGTGCACATAGCTTGACGGTCACGGCAACGGATTCGTCGGGCAACGTGAGCACGCCGAGTACCGCGTTCGATCTGACGGTGGATACGACCGCACCGGCTGCGCCAGCGGTGAACGCGACGGATGGGACGTCGCTGTCCGGTGCGGCCGAAGCCGGCGCAACGATCCAGATCGACACGAATGGCGACGGCACGCCGGATGCAACCGTCACGGCCGATGCGAGTGGCACGTGGACGTATACGCCTTCGACGCCGCTGCCGGTTGGTACGCAAGTCACCGTGACCGCCAGCGATGCTGCCGGCAACACGAGTCTGCCTACATCGGTGACAGTGACTGGCGATGTCACGGCGCCGGCAGCGCCGGTTATTGCCGGTGTGACGGACGACGTTGGTTCCGTCACGGGCGCAATCGTTTCGGGTGGCAGCACGGATGACACGACGCCGACCTTGAGCGGTACGGCGGAAGCAGGTAGCACGATCAACGTCTATGACGGTACGTCGCTGCTCGGCTCGACAACGGCCGACGCATCGGGCAACTGGACTTTTACGCCGGCGACTGCGCTGGGCGAGGGCGCACATAGCCTGACGGTGACGGCAACGGATTCGTCGGGGAACGTTAGTGTGCCGAGTGCGGCATTCGATCTGACGGTGGATACGACTGCTCCGTCGACCCCGACGGTAAATCCGACGGACGGCACCTCTCTGTCCGGCACGGCCGAAGCAGGCGCAACAATCCAGATCGACACGAATGGCGACGGCACGCCGGATGCAACAGTCACAGCCGACCCGAGCGGCGCATGGACCTACACGCCCACGACACCGCTGCCCGTCGGCACGCAAATCGGCGTAACGGCGAGCGACCCAGCCGGCAACACGAGCCCGTCCGCAACAGTGACGGTGACCGGCGATGTTACGGCACCGGCAGCGCCGGTTATTGCGGGTGTAACCGACGACGTTGGCTCAGTCACGGGCGCACTCGCTTCCGGCGGTAGCACGGACGATACGACGCCGACCTTGAGCGGTACGGCGGAAGCGGGCAGCACGATCAACGTATTCGACGGCACGACGCTGCTCGGCACGACAACGGCCGACGCATCCGGCAATTGGACCTTTACGCCGGCGACTGCATTGGGCGAAGGCGCACATAGCCTGACGGTCACCGCAACGGATTCGTCGGGCAACGCCAGTGTGCCGAGCGCGGCATTCGAATTGACGGTGGATACGACTGCTCCTTCGGCGCCGACGGTGAATCCGACGGATGGCACGTCGCTGTCCGGCACGGCCGAAGCAGGCGCGACGATCCAGATCGACACGAATGGCGACGGCACACCGGATGCAACGGTGACGGCTGATCCGACCGGCGCATGGACGTACACGCCGTCGACGCCGCTGCCTGTCGGCTCGCAAATCGGCGTAACGGCAAGCGATGCGGCGGGCAATACGAGCCCGTCTGCTTCGGTGACGGTGACTGGCGATGTTACGGCGCCTGCGGCACCCGTCATTGCCGGTGTGACTGATGACGTTGGCTCAGTCACGGGTGCACTCGTTTCCGGTGGTAGCACGGACGATACGACGCCGACGCTCACGGGCACGGCCGAAGCAGGCAGCACGATCAACGTCTATGACGGCACGACGCTGCTCGGCACGACAACGGCCGACGCATCCGGCAACTGGACCTTTACGCCGGCGACTGCGTTGGGCGAAGGCGCACATAGCCTGACGGTCACCGCAACGGATTCGTCGGGCAACGTGAGTGTGCCGAGTGCAGCATTCGATCTGACGGTAGATACGACGGCGCCGGCTACGCCGACCGTGAATCCGACGGACGGCACGTCTCTGTCCGGCACGGCCGAAGCAGGCGCGACGATCCAGATCGACACGAATGGCGACGGCACACCGGACGCAACGGTCACAGCCGACCCGAGCGGCGCATGGACCTACACGCCGTTGACACCGCTGCCCGCCGGCACGCAAATCGGCGTAACGGCAAGCGACACGGCCGGCAACACGAGCCCGTCCGCAACTGTGACGGTGACCGGCGACGTCACGGCACCTGCAGCCCCCGTTATCGCGAGCGTGACCGACGACGTCGGCTCGATCGTCGGAGCACTGACAAACGGCGCATCGACCGACGACACGAAACCGACGCTCACGGGCACGGCCGAAGGCGGCAGCACGATCAACGTCTACGACGGCACGACGTTGCTCGGCTCGACCACGGCAGACGCATCGGGCAACTGGACCTTCACGCCGACCACCGGACTCTCGGACGGTGCGCACGCGCTGACCGTCACCGCGACCGACGGATCCGGCAACGTCAGCACGCCGAGCGCGGCCTTCTCGATCAACGTCGACACGGTCGCGCCGACCGCGACGGCAACGCTCACGACGCTCACCGACAACACCGGCGCACCGAACGACTGGGTCACGGGCGACACGACGCCGATTCTCGGCGGCACGCTGAGCGGCGCGCTCGGTGCGGGCGAAGTCGTGCAGGTCAGTCTCGACGGCGGCGCACACTGGAGCGCGGCGACCGTCAACGGCACGAACTGGACGTGGTACACGGACGGCGTCCTCGCGGCGGCCGACTATACGGCGACGGTGCGTGTCGTCGACGCGGCCGGCAATATCGGCGGCTCGACGCAGCAGACGTTCACGATCGATCCGAACGTCGCGCCGGTCGTCTCCGCGCAAGCATCCGGGAACCTGCTCGGGATCGTCGGCGCGAACCTGCTGAACCTGATCGACCTGAGCACGCAGCAGGCGTTCGGCGCGTCCGACTACAACAACAACATCGATCACGTCACGCTGCACTACGGCGGGCTGCTCGGGCTCGGTGCGCTGCATTTCGGCGCGAACCAGGCACTCGCGAACGAGCTCGGGCTGCACTTCGACATCGTGAACAACAACGGGATCCTCGGCGTGATCGGACCGTCGTCGGACATGACGATCACCGCGGCGGACGGCGGCGCGATCGACAACCTGAAGCTCAACGAGTTTCTCGGTTCGATCACGTTGACGGGCGGCGTGATCAGCATCAGCGCGCTCGACAGCGTGACGATCTCCGCGACCGACAAGACGGGACTGTCCGCATCGGCGAGCGCCGGCCAGTTGCTGAATGCGAACCTGCTCGGATCGTCGCAGTCGACGTCGATCATCGAAGGCACGCAGAACGGTGACACGGTCAACGGCACGTCGGGCAACGATCGTCTGTACGGCTACAACGGAGACGACGTGCTGAACGGCGGCGACGGCAACGATCTGCTGCGCGGCGGCGCGGGCAACGACACGCTGAACGGCGGAAACGGCAACGACATCCTGATCGGCGGGGCCGGCGACGACACGCTGACGGGCGGTGCCGGCACCGACGTGTTCCTGTGGGAGGTCGTCACGCCCGCAGACAACACGGGCGGCAACGGTCACGACGTGATCACCGACTTCCAGCTCGCGACCGGCCCGACCGACACCGGCGGCGACAAGATCGACCTGTCGAAGCTGCTCGTCGGCTACACCGCGGACGCCGACGGTCCCGCGCACTACGTCGACGGTGTCCCGACGATCGACTCGGGCGACACGATCGGCCAGTACCTGAACGTGACCAACGTCGGCTCGGATACGGTGATCAGCATCGACCGCGACGGCGCCGGCACCGCGTTCGGTTCCGAAACGCTCGTCACGCTGAACAACGTGACGACCAACCTGGAGACCCTGCTCGCGAACCATCAGATCATCGTCTGACCGTCACGCCCGGGGAGGCCGGCCTGCCTCCCCGACCGGACGCGCGCGCGCCGTCGAAGCGCGTGCGTCCGGCAATCGATCGTCCCGGCATGACGCGGGAACCTGATTCGCCGAATGGTACGCCGTCGGCGTCCTGATGATGCACAAGACAACCGCTCGTTTCAGATTCGTCCGGTGCCGCGCCGAGCGCCCGGTCCACACCGTTTCTCTTTCAGGCCACCTGTTGTTCGCCGCTGCCTGGCTCGGCATCGCGCCCGCGGTGTCGGCGGCGCCGCCGCTGCCCGCCGGCGGACTTTCCGTCGCGGCTACCACGGCCGCACGATCGAATGCGTCGGTCGTGCCGCTGCCGAGCGCGTTGCCGCCCGCCGCGCCGCACCGTTTCGATGCGCCGCCGTTGCCGCGCGCGATGCCAGCCGACCCGATGCGGCGCATCGTGCTGTCGAACCTGTCGCGTGCGTTTGCGTCGTCCGACGAGCTGCTGCCCGTACGACCGTCGCGCGACGGCGTGACGACGATCACGCCCGATCCGAATCCGATCGACGGCGCCCTCGATGCGCCCATCGACACGCCGCCCGTCGCGGACGCCGCCGGCGCGTCGGACGACACGCTGCGCATCGCGCTCGACGATCTGTCGCTGCGCGATGCGGTCGGCATTGCGATTGCACGCCATCCGGATATCGGCCGCGCGAACGCGGAGGTCGCGCAGAGTACGTCCGAAGTCGAAGTCGCGAAGGCCGCGTGGTATCCGAAGATCGACTACGGCGTGCGTCCCGGCTACGGCGGCAGCTTCGGCAGCAACGGCAATCGCACCGGCACGCGCGCGTCGATCGGCGTATCGCAACTGCTGTACGACTTCGGCCGCACGTCGAGCCGGATCTCCGCGGCCGACTCGACGCTGAGCCAGCGCCGCTTCCAGCTCGCGGACACGATCGAGACGGTCGCGTATCAGACGGCGTCGACGTTCATCGAGCTCGCCGCGAGCCAGGACGTGATCGCGGCCGCACAGCGTCAGGTCGCCGCGCTGACCGAAACGCGCGCGAAGATTCTCGATCGCGTGCGCGCGGGCCTGTCGGTGTCGTCGGACCGCAATCTCGTCGAACTCGCGATCCTGCACGCACAGGCCGAAGTGCTGAAGGCGCACACGCGCTTCGACGTCGCGGCCGCGAAGCTGACCGAGCTGATCGGCGCGCGCCCGCGCCGCGTCGCGGGTCTCGGCGGGACGGTCGGTTTCGTCGGCGGGCTCGGCAGCATCGGCGGCAACGTCGAGCACACGCCGTCGGTGCTCGCGGCGGAAGCGGCAGTCGACGCGGCCGACGCGCGTGTGCGGCTCGCGGAAGCGGAGCGCTTTCCGTCGATCGGCATCGGCGCGAGCCGCGCGATTTCGAGCGGCCGCCCGAACGCGAGCAACGACACGTGGATCGGGCTCGCGGTGAGCGGCAACTACTCGCTCGGCGGCCTCGCGAAGCATCAGATCGCGGCAGCCGAAGCGGAGTTGCGCGCGAATCGCGAGAGCCTCGAGAACCAGCGGCTCGTCACGCGCAGCGCGCTGAAGGCCGCGCAGATCGAAGTGTCGGGCGCGGCTGCGCGCCGCGCGAGCTACGAGAAGGTGATCGCGCTGTCGCGCGCCTCGCGCGACCTGTACTGGCAGGAATACATCCTGAACAAGCGCACGCTGACCGACGTCGTGAATCCGGAGCGCGACATCTTCGAATCGGAGGTCGAGTGGATCAATGCGCTTGCCGACGGCTCGATCGCGCGCGTGAAGGCATACGTCGCGGTCGGCAAGTTCGTCGAACTGCTGCGCGAACACGAAGGGAGCCGTCATGAATGATGCGTTTCGCCCCGCGCGCGACAGCGGCGCGGACCTTGCGCGCTGGGTCGACCCGCTGTTGTTTGCGGCCCGTCATCTCGGGCTGACCGTATCGCCGGAACAGGTGCGCGGCACGGCCGCGTGGGCGGTCGGTTCGGCGCCCGAAACGGCGATCGTCGACATCGCGGCGGCCGCCGGGCTGGCCGCGCAGTTCGTCGAGCTGCCGGTCGCGAAGCTGACGCCGACGATGCTGCCGGCGCTCGCCACGATCGACGAGGCGCACGTCGGCGTGATCGTGTCGATCGCGGCCGGGCGCGCGATCGTGCAGTTCGCGATCGACGGGCAACCGGTCGAGCGCGCGATCGACGTGAACGCGCCGGCGCCGACGTGGCCCACGCGCGTGCTGCTCGTGCAGCGGCGTGTCCCGATGCGCGACGCGCGTGTCGACGACTACCTGTCCGCGAAGCCCGATACGTGGCTGCACGACCTGTTCGCCGCGCAATGGAAAGTGTTGCTCGATCTCGGCGCCGGTTCGCTGTTCGGCAATCTGCTCGCGATCGCGACGTCGCTGTTCGCGATGCAGGTGTGGGACCGCGTCGTGCCCGCGCGCGCGACGCACACGCTATGGGTGCTGGCATCCGGCGTCGCGCTCGCGCTCGTGCTCGAGCTGGTGCTGCGCACCGTGCGCGTGTCGATTGCCGATCACTTCGGCAAGCAGGCGGACCTGAAGCTGTCGGCGATGTTCTTCGCACGCGTGCTCGACATCCGCAACGACGCGCGGCCGCGCTCGCCCGGCACGCTCGTCGCGCAACTGCGCGATCTCGAACAGCTGCGCGAGTTGCTGACGTCGAGCACGATGGGCGTGCTGATCGACATTCCGTTCGTCGTTACGTTCCTGTTCATCATCTGGATGCTGGGCGGCCCGCTCGCGTTCGTGCCGCTCGCGGCGATTCCGCTGCTGATCCTGCCGGGCGTGTTCGCGCAGATCCCGCTCGCGAAGCTGTCGAATCAGGGGCTGGCCGAATCGGCGATGCGCAACGCGATCCTGATGGAGTCGATCTATCGCGCGGAAGACATCAAGGCATTGCAGGCCGAACCGCGCTTCCGGCAGCTCTGGGACCACACGAACCGCGTCAATGCCGACGTCGGCCTGCGACAGCGTCGCATCGCCGGGCTGCTCGTCAATCTCGCGCAGACGGTCCAGCAACTCGCGTACGTCGGCGTGCTGATCGCGGGCGTGTACGGCATTCTCGATTCGAGCCTGTCGTTCGGTGCGGTGCTCGCATGCTCGATTCTCACGAGCCGCACGATCGCGCCGCTCGGACAGATTCCGGCCGTGCTGTCGCGCATCCAGAACGTGCGTGCCGGCAAGAAGGGCCTCGACAATCTGCTCGCGCTGCCGGTCGATCACGATCCGGCCGTCGATGCGTATCACCGGCCGTCGCTCGTCGGCCGCTATCGGTTCGAGGACGTCGCGTACAGCTTCGATCCGCAGGAAAAAACCGTGCTCAACGTGCCGAAGCTGTCGATCGAGCCGGGCGAGCGCATCGCGATCCTCGGCCGCGTCGGCGCCGGCAAGTCGACGCTGCTGCGGCTGCTCGGCGGCCTCGCGACGCCGGTGCAGGGCCGCATCCTGTTCAACGACACGCCGCTGCCGCTGATCGACGTCGCCGACGTGCGGCGCGACGTCGGCATGCTGCTGCAGGAGTCGAGCCTGTTCTACGGGACGTTGCGCGAAAACCTGCTGATCGCGAATCCGCTCGCGACCGACGACGCGATCCTGGCCGCGATGAAGGTCGCGTGCGCCGATCAGTTGCTGCTGCGGCAGCCGCACGGCCTCGACCTGAAGCTGCGCGAAAGCGGGATCGGGCTGTCGGGCGGCCAGAAGCAAGCGCTGATGCTCGCGCGCGTGGTCCTGCGCGCGCCGAACGTGCTGCTGCTCGACGAACCGACCGCGTCGCTCGACGATGCAACGGAGCGCGCGATCGTCGAGCGGCTGCGGCAGTGGCTCGGCAACCGGACGCTGATCGTCGCGACGCACCGCTACCCGGTGCTGTCGATCGTCGACCGCATCATCGTGATCGACGGCGGCCGCATCGTGCGCGACGGTCCGAAGGACGAAGTGCTACAAGCGCTGCGCGGCCATGCGACGACGGCCGCGCAATCGGGCGCGGGCACGGCGCGCGCGCCGTCCGGCGACGGTGGTGCGCTGCCGCCGGCTATCGCGGAGGAGGCACGATGAGCGATTTCACGTGGTCGATGCGCGGTGCGCGCGAAGCGGCGCATGCGCGCCCGGTGCTGTGGCTGATCGTCGCGGCGCTATTCGTGTTTCTCGTCTGGTCGGTGTTCGCGGGGCTCGACGAAGTCGCGGTCGGCGAAGGGAAGGTGACGCCCGCATCGAAAGGTCAGATCATCCAGAGCCTCGAAGGCGGCATTCTGTCGGAACTCGTCGTGCGCGAGGGCGACGTCGTCGACGCGGGGCAGACACTCGCGACGCTCGATCCGGTGCTCGCGCGTTCGTCGATGGAGGAGACGCTCGAGCGCATCACCGCGCTGCAGGGTCGCGCGGCGCGGCTGCATGCGGAGATGAACGATTTGCCGAGCGTCGCGTTTCCGGCGGAACTGGCGAACGAGAAGGCCGTGACCGAGCGCGAGCGGCAGCTGTTCGTCGCGAACCGGCGCGCGTTTCGCGAGAACGTCGCGAACCTGCGCGAGCAGCTGCGTCTCGCGGAGGACGAGCTGCGCATCGCGCTGCCGCTGCTGAAGACGGGCGCGACGAACGAGGTCGAGGTGCTGCGGCTACGGCAGAAGGCGGCCGAGTTCTCGACGAAGCTCGCGGCGACGCAGAGCGAATACTACGTCGCGCTGAAAGCCGACTATTCGAAGACGATGGCCGATCTCGAGCCGCTGCTGAAGGTGCGTGAAGGGCGGGCCGACCAATTGCGGCGCACGGTGATCCGCTCGCCGGCGCGCGGCATCGTGAAGGACATTCGCGTGTCGACGGTCGGCGGCGTCGTGCAGCCGGGCGGCGTGCTGATGGAGATCGTGCCGCTCGACGATCAGCTGCTGATCGAGGCGCGGCTGAGCCCGCGCGACATCGCCTTCATTCATCCGGGTCAGGAAGCGACCGTGAAAATCACGGCGTTCGAGCCGTCGATCTACGGCTCGCTGCCTGCGAAGGTCGAACGGATCTCGCCCGATACGATCGAGGACCAGGTCGACCGCCGCGTGTACTACTACCGCGTCTACGTGCTCACGCAACACGCCTATCTGGAAACGCGCGACGGCAAGCGGCATCCGATCCTGCCGGGGATGGTCGCGACGGCGGAAATACGCACCGGCCGCCGGACGGTGTTCGAGTATCTGGTCAAGCCGCTGAATCGTGCGGCCGAGGCGCTGCGCGAGCGATGAGCGCGCGCGCGGGCCGTCGAGCGCGCCGTTCGCGGCATGCGCGGCTACGTCACGGCGTTACGCCTGCGACGACGCGACGCCTTCGGCGCGCGGGTAGACGACCGTGCCGTCCGGCTGCACGTCGGCGCCGGTTGTCAGCCGCGCCGGCTCGATCCGGCCGCGCGCCATGATGTGCAGCACCGTCTCGTCGTGCGCGATCAGATAGTCGGACACGATGCGCCGGTGACAGCGCCACCACACGGCTTCGGAGCACATGATCGCGCAGCGTTGCCGCTGGCCGAGCGCGATCAGTTCGTCGAGGCCCGCGCGGAACGTGTCGGACAGCGCGTAATCCGCATAACGATGAAAGCTGGCGTTGGTCCAGAAGCCGTTGACGTCGCCGGGCACGTCGTGCGATTTGCCGCGCAATCCGCCGAGCGCGGCGATGTGCGCATACGCGATGCCGGCGTCGGCGAGCGCGTCCGGCAGCGTCGCTTCGTTGAACTGCGGATTCGCGCGCGAGCGCGTCATCTTGCGAACGTCGACGAGCAGCGCGATTTGCGCGTCGGCAAGCATCGCGATGAATTCGTCGAGCGGACGGTTCGAATGACCGATCGTGTAGTAGGGCAGTCTCACGTGTCGCCTTTGCCGGAAATGCGTTCGAGTACGCGGCCGCGATGCGCAGCGATATGGTCGGTTCGGTCGCTTCGGGTCTCGTACTGCGGATCGTCGGGCGACGCGCGGTGGCGATGACCCTTGTAGTCGAAGTCTTCCGTATGGATCGCGACGATCGTGCCCGTCACATAGCCGGCTTCGGAATTCCACCGGACGTGATCGCCGATCCGGAATCGTGTCGTCATGACAGCGTCCTCCTTGCATCGATACGCGCTCGCGCGGCACGCGCAAGTCGTCATTATCGGCTTGCGCGGCGTGCCGAAAAAGATACAGACGCGGGCGCGCCTGCGCACGCGCAATTGTCGTGCCGCGGTCTTACGACGTCGCGCGCCTTATGTCGCATTTACGCGCGATGCACGCGAAATAGACTGATTGATGAGCGACGGAACGAATCGGCAAGTTTGGGGGCAAGCCGATCATCCAGCCACGCTCGGGAACGCAGGGCCAATTGATCGGTTCGATCGCGGCACGCAGTGCCGGCGCCGCCGCGATCAAGCCGTCTTTACGGGGGACCACGCAACGTGCGCCGGCGGGCGAACGTGCGATCGCGTATCGGCCGCCGCGCGCGGCGATGCGCCGTTGCCGTTGCGCCGCCATCTCGGCGGAGCAAGCAAGGCTTGAAGTCCGGTCGTTCCGCGCATGTGCCATGCGCCGATCGACCGTTTCGATGCGCGGACCACCCGCGGCCGTCTGCCGGCCGTCGCCGGCGGCCGCGCGAAAGAGACATGCGATGAAAAACATGTTGCACGCCCGCGGCCCCGCGCCGGCCGCGGTGCTCCTTTGCGCCGGCTGCTGGGCCGCATGGCCGGCCGTTGCCGAATCGCCCGCGTCGGGCTGGCTGACGCGGTTTGACGCCTGGCATACGCGCGTGTCGGACCGGTATGCGCGCGCGCCGCGTGCCGCCGGTGCGTTGCCGATCGCGACCATTCAGCCGAGCGCGAACGGCGGCGATCAGGCCGATGCGCTGCAGGCCGCGTTCGATGCGTTGCAGCCGGGCCAGCGTCTCGTGCTCGCGCCCGGGCGCTACGAGGTCGGACGCTCGCTGACGGTCTCGAAAGCGGACGTCGTGATCTCCGGTTACGGCGCGACGCTGATCGCGACGACGGCCGGCGATCAGACGCTGACGATGAGCGGCAGCGGCTCGACGCTCGTCGGCGTCACGCTGATCGGCACCGGTACGACGCGGCTCGCGACGCGCGAGTCGACGAAGGTGCAGGTGACCGGCAGCGGCGTGCAGGTGCTCGGCGTGACGATACGCGGTGGCGCGAGTGCGGGGATCTTCGTGTACGGCGGCCGCCAGGTCGCGATCGTCGGCAATACGGTGAGCGCGACGCTCGCCGACGGCATCCACGTGACGAACGGCTCGACCGACGTGCGCGTGCAGCGCAACACGGTGACCGGTACCGGCGACGATCTGATCGCGGTCGTCAGCTATCAATCCGACGGCCGCCTCAGCGGCAACGTGCTGATCGACGGCAATTCGGTATCGGGCAATCCGTGGGGGCGCGGCATCTCGGTCGTCGGCGGCCGCTCGGTGACGATCTCGAACAATACGGTCGTCGGCGTGCAGAAGGCGGCGGGGATTCTGGTCGCGCAGGAGGACAGCTGGCAGACGTACGGCGTGACGGACGTGAGGATCGAGAACAACGTCGTCGATGCGATTCAGGACGGCACGAACGCGAACAACGGATTGCCGCCGACGCACCAGGCCGCGATCGAGCTCGATACGTGGTCGGGCGCCGTGTCGTATGGCGTCGTCAAGGGCAATCGCGTGTCGCGGTCCGGCTTTGCGGGCTTTCGTGCGTACGGGAACGTCTGCCAGTTCGCGGTGATCGACAACGCGTTCACGTCGATCGCCGATGCGCCGGTGTCGCTGCTGGCGAACGCGTGCCCGGCGAGCGCGATCGTCGTGTACGGCAATACCTTGAGCGGCGTCGCACTGCCGCCGTCGATCGGCGCCTCGACGTCCGGCACGATTCCGGCCGGCGGCGCGGTGACGACGAGCCTGCCGACCGTGCGTGCGCAGCTGATGCAGACGAGCGGCACGCGGATGCCGAAGCATCGCTGACGGCCGCGGCCCGCTGCCGGCATGCAATGCGCGCGGGGCATGCAACGCAGGTCATGCACGCATTGCGTCAGATCAGTCCTGCCTTCCTGCCGGCAGCGGCCGCCTGCGTGCGGTTCAGCACGTGCAACGTCCGGAAGATCGCGGTGATATGCGCCTTCACGGTTTTTTCCGACAAGCCGAGCCGATCCGCGATCACCTTGTTCGGCACGCCTTCCGCGAGATAGCGAAGCACCTCGATCTGACGCGGCGTCAGCGGCGCGCCGGCCGCGTGGCGTGGCGGTTCGATCGTGTAAGCCGCGCCGTCGTCGAGCAGCAGCGGCGACACGTAGCGCTCGCCGTTCAGCACCATCACGATCGCGGACAGCAGCGTATGCGGGCTCGCCGACTTCGGCACGTAGCCGAGCGCGCCGTGCGCGAACGCCGCGCGCACGTCGCGCGGATCCTCCGACGACGACAGCACGATGATCTGCAACGCCGGGCGCGCACGCGCGAGCGCGGCAATCGCGTCGACGCCGCTCGTGCCGCGCATCTTCAGGTCGAGCACGATCGCGTCGATGTCCGCGTGCTGGTCGAGCATCTGCATCGCGTCGTCGGCGCTCGCGGCCTGGACGACTGCGAGCGCCGCATCGTTGCGACGCAGCAGCGCCTCGACGCCGTCGCGCAGAACCGGATGATCGTCGACGATCAGGATTTTCATGGCGTCAGGGTTCGCGGCAAGAACCGGTTGAGCGGATCGACCGATCTTACCGGCAGGCATCCTGGTGTTGGATGCGTCGTACGATCGAAATGTTCACGCGTTCAACGGCGCGTTGCGATTCGACCGGGATTCGCGCGAACTCGATCGTCGCGGTGCGTAATGTATCTACAGTGCTGCCGACGCTCGGCGCTGTTCGTTCGTCGCATAGCGGAAATCGATGCTGCTGCGTGTTTGCGGGAAGCGGGCGCGCGATGGCTGGGTCGGCGTCGATATATTT
>NZ_JBQYLP010000105.1:0-13148 GCF_052683555.1 Burkholderia sp. BC1 | reverse complement strand
CGTGAGTTTTACACACTCAGCAAGGGATCCATTTTTTGCGGGCAAGCTCAAATTACATTCCATTAGGAGCAACACATGACACTCATCCGTCGAAACAACAGCAAGAACTGGTACTACCAGTTTCAGATTCAGGGCAAGAAATTCTTCGGCTCCACCGGCACGCCGAACAAGACGAAGGCCGCTCAAGTCGAACGCGAGATGCGCAATCGCGCGCACGCCGAGCAGTACCTCGGGGATGCGCAGCCCATCTCGCTCAAGAATGCGCTGGAACAGTATGTCGAAGCACGGAGCGAAACTTCCTATCACCGGAACATGTGCTCGATCGTTCGGAAGACGCTCGGCTATAAACTTCATCCGCGGACGAAGGCCAAGCTCCCCTGCTATGGCATGTCGCCTGATACGCTGCTGCATGAACTGACGACGCGCGATTTCGATCTTCTCGTCGCGAAGCGCAAGGCCGAAGGCGACAAGCCCGCGACGATCAAGCACGAGATCGGATTGCTACGCGCGACCATCAACGAGATGGCAAAGCTCGGCTTCAAAGTCAGTCGAGATATCGTTTTTCCCGAGCTTAGGACTTCGTATAGGCTTCGATATCTGGATTCTAACGACGAGTCGGCGTTATTGCGCGAACTCGATCCGGAACGGCTTAGAGCGCGTATAAACGCGTCTAAACCGCTAACACCCGAAATGACGCGGAATATGCAGGATAACTACGACATCACGGTTTTCCTGCTCGATACGGGATGTCGCTACTCGGAGGTCGCGAATATTCCGTGGTCGGCGATCAACATCGACGCCAGCACGATCAGCCTCTATCGGAGCAAGGTTCGGAACGAGGATGTGCTGCACATGACATCGCGACTCGAAGCGATCCTACGTCGTCGGTGGGAAGAACGCCGGACTGGGCAGCGATACGTCTTCGAAGACCGCACGGGCAATGAACGCGGCTACAGCACGAAGTCGATCAAGAAGGCAATTGAGCGCGCCGGACTAAATGATCCCACTCTCGTCAAAGAACGCGGCGGGCGCGTTACGCTGCACACGCTCCGTCATACGTTCGCGAGCAAGCTGGTCAAAGCGGGCGTCAGTCTCTATGAGGTGTCGGTGCTGCTCGGTCACAGCGATCCGAAGATGACGCAGCGTTACGCGCACCTCAGCCCGAACGACGCGAGCCGGAAGGCCGTAAAAGTCATCGACTCGCTACTGCTCAATCCCGCATGAATCGTGGGGTGTGCCGCCCTCAACGTGCTCCGAATTTAGGGCACTTTCCATGTCTTATTAAAGGCGTACAAAACCGGGATTCTCGAGGCCGAGGATCCCGGAAGCCGGCATCCGATTACTTGTGGCCATTCCACTCGGGATCGGGATCATCTTCCCATGCTGGTGCCCATTCCCGATTTGCCCATCGGGGATGCGTCAGATCGAACGGTTTGCCGAGCCCGCGACGCGGTAACTGTCGGTTGTAGATGAACCCCGAGACGCCTGTGCCTAACAACCGCACCTGCGCCTCATGTGTGCGATTCACGGACATCGTTTCACTTCTTGGTGCGCCTTTTTCGTTCCGTGGTGGAGCTCGAGGCTCCGTTAGGAGACGCGAGCTCCACCACGCGCCGGTGATGTTCGGCGAGGGTCTTGTCGACGCGCCATTCACGGTGGCGAATTCGTTCTTTCGTTTCGTCGTAGGCACTTTCCACCTCCTCCGCGAGAGGCGTAATTTCGCTTAACTCCGCGATACGATCGATGGGCGTTTTGCCACCAAGTGAGCCGTGCGGGCGCCGCCAGTTATAGTTGAACTGCCACTCCTCAATTCGTTGGTCGATCGCATCCCCGGTCGGTGGATGATCCGACCAGAATTCGTTGAGGTCGGTGAGCTGTGAACGCTCGACCTTGCCGTTGAGGTGTGGCGAACGGGGCGGAATCGGTCGGAATTTGATGCACTCGCTCATCAAGCGCCGCTGCACTGACTCGGCGAAGAACTCACCGCCTCGGTCGGTCTGGATACGCTGAATCGGGAACGGCATCTCCTCAATGACGCGATCAAGAAAAAGCAGCGTATTTCGGGCATTTCTGCGTGGGTAGATCGCCAGTACCCGGAATCGCGAACAGTCGTCGATCGCCGTGTACTGGTACGCACCTCGAGCGATTTTCATCGTGTCCATCTGGACGCGGTCTCCAGGCACCGGCCGGCTATAGCGTTTTGGCTGCGTCGGTCGCCTAGATCGAACCAACGGCTTTACACCCGCCTCGCTCAAGACCTTGTGAATGGTCGCGAGGGATAGCTCTCGTTGCTCGTGCAGTCGCAGTTCATTCTGGATCCGCCGTGCGCCTTTGCGCTCAGCGCGTAATCGGAGGACCGTCGCCCGATCAGCCTCGGAGACCTTCCGGTTTGGGCTGCGCAATGGACGACGGCTTTGAGACTGGAGACCCGCTTCGCCAGCCTCCTGATAGCGACGTAGCCATTTGCGAAGTGTCGGCCGAGATATGCCGCACCGTGCGCACACGAGGCCAGCATTGCCCGTCTCGTGATACATGCGCACCCAACGCAATCGCGCGGCGGTCTCTCGGTCCATCGCTTCATTTTAGTTGAAACGATGTCTATGAATCACACAGTTTAACTTCCTCCTGACTCACGGAACTGTCGTCAGACCAGGCGACGTCCGCGAACGCGGCTTCGAGTGCGGCTTGGAGCTGCTTCAACTGCTCCGGGGTCGGGTTCGAAGGCAGATGCTCAATCTCTTTGCCCTTTACGGCAGCGCCTTCAGTCGCGGACCGGAGCGGCGTGTTTTCCGGCACCAGCGTGCGCGGCAGTTCAGTCTCGTCGACGCCAAGTGCTTCGAGTAGTCCGGCACGAGCATCCTCGGCGGCTTTCAGCGCCGCGTCGTGGCTATCGCTTTTGGGCGGGAGTCCGGTCGATCGCGAAGACGTCGGCGAAGAAGCGGACGAAGACGGGGACGCGGCCGGCGCCGCGCTCCCTCCCACGCGCGGAACGGAGACGCGAAGTGGGGGCCGCGTGCTCGGCTCGGCCGCATCCGCGGATGCGCGACTCGATAAAGGAATGTGTGAGCTTCGCGACGATGACCGGGAAGGCGGAAGCGGTACGTCTTGCGGTTGTTTTTCCGCGTGATGTTGGATTACTTCAGCCGACGTCCTGGCAACGGGAGATTCGGGACGACTGATCGAAGATGACATGGTGACCCCTCTTTCGGTATGACCGACCTATCGATGAAAATTCGTTTGTGCCTTGCGAATGCCGCCGATCGCTCGGAGTGTCATCCGACAGTCGTCTGCAACGCTGAATGGAATTCTCATCGATCGAAAATGTGGGACGGTTGCGATAGCGAAGAACTGACACAGAAGACGAACCCATTATCAGCGCGTCATCGATCTGTTACACCGAGCCGTACATACCCGCTTCAGCTTAAAACCAGCCACTTTTTCGCCCGCGAGCAAGCCGCGGGCGCCGGTTCGACTGCGTCACTCGCCCAGATAGGCGGCACGCACTTTGGGATCGTCGAGCATGTCTTTCGCATTGCCCGACATCGTGATGGCCCCCGAATCCATCACATAGCCGCGATTGGCGGCTTGCAGCGCGAGGCGGGCATTCTGCTCGACGAGCAGCACCGTCAGCCCTTCCTTCGAAATATCGCGCACCACTTCAAAAATCTTCTCGACCATGATCGGCGAGAGGCCCATCGACGGCTCATCGAGCAACAGCAGCTTCGGCCGGCTGATCAGCGCCCGCGCCATCGCCAGCATCTGCTGCTCGCCGCCCGAGAGCGTGCCGGCAAGCTGCTTGGCCCGCTCCTTTAAGCGCGGGAAATAGCCGAACATCCGGTCGACGTCCTTCTGGATGCCCTCCGCATCCGAGCGCAGGTACGCGCCCATCTGCATGTTCTCCAGAATCGACATGCGCGCGAAGATGCCGCGCCCTTCCGGCACCATCGCCAGCCCGCGCTTGAGCAGCTCGTGCGGCGGCACGCCCTTGATCGACTTGCCCTGGTATTCGATGTCTCCCGCCGAGTAGGGCTTTAGGCCCGTGATGGCCTTCATCGTCGTGGTCTTGCCGGCGCCGTTCGCGCCGATCAGCGTGACGAGCTCGCCTTGCGCGACCTCCATGTCCACGCCCTTCACTGCCTGAATGCCGCCGTAATTGACTTGCAGGCCCTTGATCTTCAACATTGCCGTAGCCATCAGTGGACCCCCGCGCCCAGATATGCCTCGATCACCTTCGGGTCCTTCTGCACGTCTTGCGGCAGACCTTCGGCGATCACCTTGCCGTAATCGAGCACCGTCATGCGGTTGCACAAGTGCATCACGAGCTTCACGTCGTGCTCGATCAGCAGGATCGTTCTGCCGTCGTCGCGAATCTTCTCCAGCAGCTTCGTGAGCTCGAGCTTCTCGGTCGCGTTCATCCCCGCGGCCGGCTCGTCGAGCGCGAGCAGCTTCGGGTCGGTGGCCAGCGCCCGTGCGATCTCGAGCCGGCGCTGGTGGCCGTACGAGAGGTTGCGCGCCGTGTAGTCGGCGTACTGCAACACCCCGACGTATTCGAGCAGCTCCATCGCGCGCTCTTTGATTTCGCGCTCTTCCTGCCGCTCGGCCGGCGTCTGGAATACCGCCCCGAAAAGACCGTGCTTGGTACGCACGTGACGGCCCACCATCACGTTTTCGAGCGCGGTCATGCCCCCAAAGAGGCGAATATTCTGGAACGTGCGCGCGATGCCGGCAGCGGCCACCTGATGCACCGCCGTCGGCGTGTAGGGCTTGCCGTCGAGAATGAACTCGCCCGAGTCGGGCGTATAAAGGCCCGTGATCACGTTGAAGAACGTCGTCTTGCCGGCCCCGTTCGGGCCGATCAGACCATAGATCTGGCCTTCCTGGATCTGCAGGCCCACTTCCGAGAGCGCCTGCAGGCCCCCGAAGCGTTTGTTCACGCCCTTGACGGACAAACGAATGCTGTTGCTCACGAAATTCTCTCCGCTCAGGTCTCGCTCAAATTTCGCTCATCTGTCACTCAAGCACGCACCGGCTTTCTGCCGTTTCGCTTGGCCAGTTTCGCGATCTTGTCCTCGTGCTTCGCCGCGGGCCACAGACCCTCCGAGCGGTACAGCATGATGAGCACCATGGCCAGACCGTACAGCAGCTGGCGAATCACCTCGGTATCGATAATCTGATGCCCGAAGATCGCATGCTGCAGCGGACCCATCGTCGAGCGCAGGAACTCGGGAAACACCGCCAGCAGCACGGCGCCCAGAATCACGCCCGGAATATGGCCCATGCCGCCAAGCACCACGCAGGCGAGCACCACCACCGATTCCCAGAACGTGAACGACTCCGGCGAGACGAACCCTTGAAAGCCCGCGAACATGGCGCCCGAAAGCCCGCCGAACGAGGCGCCCATCGCGAAAGCAAGCAGCTTGACGTTACGCGTATTGATGCCCATGGCCTTGGCCGCGATCTCGTCTTCGCGGATCGCCGCCCACGCCCGCCCGATACGCGAATGCTGCAGGCGCGTACATACCCAGATGACGAGCAGCGCACAGAGCACGAACAGGTAGTAATACATGTACACCGACGGGAACTGGAATCCGAAGAGCGTATGCGTTTGCGACAAATTAAAGCCGCCCACGTGCACCGGATCGATGCCGGTGATGCCCTGCGGACCGTTCGTGATGTTCACGGGGCGATCGAGGTTGTTCATGAAGATCCGCACGATCTCCCCGAAGCCGAGCGTCACGATCGCCAGATAGTCGCCGCGCAGCCTGAGCGTCGGCGCGCCAAGCAGCACGCCGAAGAGCGCCGCGAGCGCCATGGCGATCGGCACGATGATGAAGTACGACAGGTGCATGCCGCCCGGCCACATCTGGGCGAACCATTGGAACTGGTTGGCCAGGTGCGGCGAGGTCAAAAGCGCCGCCGTATAGGCGCCCACCGCGTAGAACGCGATATAGCCCAAGTCCAGCAGGCCCGCGAAGCCCACCACCACGTTCAGGCCCAGCGCGAGCATCACGTACAGCATCGCGAAGTCGAGCACGCGCACCCAGTAGTTGCCGCCGGCCGCGCCGATGATGAGCGGCGCGGCAATCACGAACGCCGCCGTCAGTACGCCGACGACGAGCGTCTTCGTCGCGTTTCTCTCGGGGATCAGCGTCGTGGACGGCTCGACCGGTTGAATTAAGGCCATTTCTATGCTCCTTACCCTTACACCCTTTCAGCTTTACACTCGGGCACCCCGAACGCCAAACGCCTTAACGCCCTAATGCCCCAACGTTTTCTACGCGCGGTCCGCGACACGCTCGCCGAGCAAACCCGAGGGCCGGAATACGAGCACGACGATCAGCACGATGAACGCGAACACATCCTGATAGTTGCTGCCGAACACGCCCCCCGTGAGGTTGCCGATATAGCCCGCGCCGAGCTGCTCGATCAGCCCGAGCACGATGCCGCCGACCATTGCGCCGCCCAAGTTGCCGATGCCGCCGAGCACGGCGGCCGTGAACGCCTTGATCCCGGGAATGAAGCCCATATAGAAGTGGATGTTGCCGTACTCCGAAGCGATCATGAGACCGCCCAGCGCCGCCAGCGCCGAACCCAACATGAAAGTCACCGAAATCACGAAATTCGGATTGACGCCCATTAAGCTCGCGACAAGATGACTTTCGGCGATCGCGCGCATCGAACGCCCAAGCTTTGTCTTGTGCACGAGCAGCAGCAGACCGGCCATCATGATGAACGCCACGACGATGATCACGATTTCGGTCATGGAAATGACGACGCCTGGGCCGTTCGCGCCTGCATGGACCAGCGCAATCGGATCCGTCGGGAGCAGCTGCGGAAACGGAAGCGGATTACGCCCCCAGATGATCATGGCGAGCGTCTGAAGCAGAATGGAAACGCCAATCGCCGTGATGAGTGGCGCCAAGCGCGGCGCCCGGCGCAGCGGCCGATAGGCGACGCGCTCGATCGTATAGCCGACCGCCGCACAGGCGGCTGATGCCATCGCGAGCGCAACAAGCAACGTTGGAACGTTGCCGAGATTCGGAAAGTGCCGTTGCAAGACACTGATCGCGGAAAGCGACACCATGGCGCCCACCATCAGCACGTCGGCGTGCGCGAAATTGATGATGGCGATGATTCCATAAACCATCGTGTAGCCCAACGCGATGATTGCGTAGACGCTGCCGAGTACGAGTCCGTTGATCAACTGCTGAAGAAAAATATCCATATCCAGCTCACCAAATGCAACTGTCACGCGTTCGTCGGACGATCATGCGAATTCTCGAGGCGTGCGGCCGCAGCACGCTCTCTTGCGTGGCCAATGGGGTGACCGGCAATGCACGAGGTGTGCGTGAGACGCACGCGAATCGCAAGCGTACCGGCCTGGCTCAACGAGCAAATACCAGTCGATTAGTTCTTTACGAAGTCGAGCAAGGTTTGCTTGCCGCCGACATATTTGTAGATCGAAATCGTCCCGTGGCGCAGATCGCCCTTGGCATCGAATTGGGTCTGGCCGAGCACGCCTTGGTAGTCGGTCGCCGGCATCGCGGCGAGTATCTTGTCGGGGGAAGCGGAGCCGGCGCGCTTCATTGCCTCGACGATGACATACACCGCATCATACGCAAACGGCGAGTTCAGCACCGGGCGCGTGCCAAAGCGCTTCAAGTAGCGTTCCGTGAAAGCGGGTCCCTTCGGCATCTTTTGCAACGGCGAGCCGGCGATCGAGCAGATGACATTGTCCGCCGCTTCGCCCGCAAGCTTCGAGAGATCGTCCGCGCAAAGCCCGTCGCCGGCGAGGATCTTTTGCACCATGCCGAGTTGCTTCGCCTGCTTGGCGAATGGGCCACCCGTCGCATCGAGACCGCCGTACATAATCACGTCTGGCTGCTCGCCCTTGATTTTGGTCAGGATGGCGCGGAAGTCCGTCGCCTTGTCGTTGGTGGCGTCATGCGAAAGCACGACGATACCGTCCTTCTTTGCCTGCTTCTCGAATTCGACGGCAAGACCCTGTCCGTACGCGGTTGCGTCGTCGACGATCGCAACTTTCTTGACCTTGAGCGTCTTCGTCGCGTAGTCGGCGAGTGCCGGTCCTTGCTGCGCGTCCGTTGCCACCACGCGATAGGTGGTTTTGAAGCCCTGCTGCGTATAGGCCGGATTGGTCGCCGAAGGCGACACCTGCACGATGCCTGCGTCGCTGTAAATTTTCGATGCGGGAATCGTCGTACCCGAGTTCATATGGCCGACGACGGCGACAACCTTGTCGTCGACGAGCTTTTGCGCCACTTGGGTGGCCTGGCGGGGATCGCCGGCATCATCCTCGGCGTCGAGCACGAGTTTCACTTTCTGGCCGCCAACGACGAGGCCTTTCTCGTTGATTTCCTCGACCGCCAAACGCGCGCCGTTTTCGGTGTCCTTGCCGAGATAGGATGCCGGACCGGTCAAAGGCGCGACCTCCCCGATCTTGACCGTTTCGTCGGCATAAGCCGCTCCGACCGGCGCCGCGACCAGCGCACCGACCATGCCAACCGTCGCCACGCCGCGACCCAACGTTAAGCTCTTGCTCATTGCTGCACCTCACCAATTGTTCTGGCTTGACCAAAGAAAAGGCGGTCACTGCAGGCGTCCTTCGCGAATAGGAAATCGCATCCGCCACCAAGCCCGTCTCACTCGCTATACCCCGACGATCCAATGGACCGTCCCCGGCGGATCCCGTCCTTCAATCCCGCACGACGCCGTTCCGATGACGGCGGAGACGAATGTATGTGGACACAAACTCACGGCATTGCACCGATCTGCCAGAAAACAGAAGATATGCGACAGCGGTGGCGCGCGGTGGACGGCCGTATAATGTCGACGTCCCGATTTCGCTGTCGCGCATGCGCCCCTCCGACGATCCCCCGTCCAGCACGACTCCAGCGCACGAATTGGTCGAACGGCTGGACTCCCTTTCGACTGCCGCCGAGCCGTCGCAGCGGCGCTCCGGCGCGGAGTTGAACGTCGGAATTCTGCTATGGCCGAGGTTTCCGCTACTGTCGCTGGGCGGTCTTTGCGATGCCTTGCGCCACGCGGCCGATCGCGGCGACCAAAGCCGCCAGCTGCGCTGCGTATGGACGACGATCGGCGCACCCAACAGTACCGTCGAATCCAGTTGCGGGATCGCCGTGCCGGTGCAGTCCGTCTTTCCGGATGTCAAGCAGTTCGACTACATCGTCGCGATCGGCGGATTGCTGCCCCACCTCGATCAGGTCGACAAGCGCTGCTGGGACTATCTGCGCGAAGCGGCGCAAGCCGGCGTTCCGCTCGTAGGGATTTGCACCGGCAGCTTCGTCTTGGCGCGCGCCGGTTTGATGGACGATCGCGTCGCCTGCGTGCATAGCTTCCACTTCGACGACTACCGCAATATGTTCCCCGGTCTGCGCGTGGTGACGCATGCGGACTATCTGATCGATGGGGACCGGGTCACGTGCGCGGGCGGCATATCGGTCATCGAGCTTGCCGCGCGGCTCATCAATCTGCATTGCGGGCCGGACCGCGCGGCAAAGGTCATCCATCAGATGACGGTGAGCCGCCAGGCCGGCTCTTCCTTCGTCGAGCGCCGCCGGGCGCTCGGTTACCTCTCGGTGGACGATGCCACCGTGCGGCACGCGGCGTTGCTGATGGAGGAAAACCTCGAAGCGCCGCTCAATATCGCCGTCATCGCCAAAATGGTCGGCACGAGCGTGCGCCAGTTGGAGCGCGCTTTCATGGCCGAGATGAAGGTGTCGCCAAACGAGTTTTATCGCCGCATGCGTTTGCGGTACGCGCGCTGGATGCTGCTCAATACCTCTCGCAAGGTCACCGATATCGCCTACGATTGCGGCTTTGCGGACTCCGCGCACTTTATTCGCGTCTTTCGCGAGGCGTACGGCGTCACGCCGGGCAAGCTGCGCAGCTCCCGCTCAGGTCCGACAACCGACTGACGCATCGCTTCACGGCGGCTTGCGCTGCTTGCTTTCGTGCTTGCTTTCGCGCTCATTTGGCAGCCCTGTCGCTTCCGTTCTACTTTTTTGCCGATCGGTGCAATCTCACGAGCGCCGCTTGATCGTACATTCCATTCACTCAAAAGATCGGGCGTCGCTCAAGAGGTTTGACGCGCGCTAGCCGCCCAACTGCGTCGTTTGCGATGCATCGCGGCAAAAGACATCGGAAAGCCACATGCAGATCATGGTATTGGGTGCGGGCGTCATCGGCCTCACGAGCGCCTATTATTTGAGCCGCGCCGGGCATCAGGTGATCGTCGTCGACCGCCATGCGGACGTCGCAACCGAGACCAGCTACGGCAACGCGGGCCAGCTCTCGTACAGCTATGTCGCGCCGCTCGCGGGGCCGGGCGTGCTGTCGAAGCTTCCCGTCTGGCTGATGGATAAAGACTCGCCGGTTCGCTTCAGGCCCTCGGCCAATCCCGATCAATGGCGCTGGTGTTTGCAATTCGCGCTGGCTTGCACGCGCAAGCGCAGCAATATCACCACTCGCAGATTGCTTTCCCTGTCGTTTGCCAGCCGAACGCTCATGCACGAGCTGGTGCGGGACGAACCCCTGCTCGACTTCGATTTCCAGCATTCGGGCAAACTCATCTTGCATCGCTCCGCCGCCGCGATGCAATCCGCCGTGGACTTGCTCGAATACCAGCGCTCACTCGGCTGCGAGCAGACGGCGCTCAGCGCGCAAGAATGCGTCGCGCTCGAGCCCGCGCTAGCGGACGTGCGTAAAGAGATTGCCGGCGGCATTTATACCCAAAGCGAAGACACAGCGGACTGCTACCGCTTTTGCCAGAGCCTTGCGGCGATTCTGCGCTCACGCGGCGTGCAGTTTGCGATGAATACGCCGATCGACGAGCTCCGGCTTTCAAAGCGCGGCTACGTCGAGGCTCGCAGTGGCGCAGCCACGCTGCAATCGGAGAACATCATCATCGCGACCGGCACAGGCTCCAGAAGTCTGCTTAAACCGTTGGGGATCGACGTTCCCATCTACCCGCTCAAGGGCTATAGTTTGACCTACCACCTCGGCCGCCACGCCGGGGCGCCGAAGATCAGCGTCACCGATTTCGCGCGCAAGGTCGTCTATGCGCGCCTTGGCGACCGGCTGCGCGTGGCCGGCATGGCGGACCTCGACGGGTACTCATTGAAGCCCGACCCAGCCCGTCTCGCCACACTGCGCGCCGAGACGGCAGCCTTCCTGCCGAAGGTCGCGGCCGATCAGGGCGAAGTCAGAGAGTGGACTGGCCTGCGTCCTGCCACCCCGCACGGCACGCCAATCATTGGGCCCACACCGTATCGCAACCTTTGGCTCAATGTCGGACACGGCGCGCTTGGCTTCACATTGGCGGCGGGATCGGCGGCGCTGCTTACCAACTGGCTCGATCAAAATACCGATTCGGCGCTTTCCAGCGTATTTGCACTCAGTCATTGAGCGGGCCACCTGTGATCGACCGTTCACAGTCCATTCCGATAACATCCATCCGCACCGAATGAGAGACAAACCTAATATCGTAGTGATCGGCACGGGCGGCACCATTGCGGGCCGCGGTGAAAGCGCGGCGAATACCTCCGCCTACGCCTGTTCAATACTGACGATTGACGAGATTCTGTCCGCCATTCCCGAAGCATCGTCGCTCGCGAACCTGAGAGCGGAGCAATTGCTGCAAACCGGCTCCGAAAACTTCAACAACGATCATTTGCTCAAGATCGGCAAGCGGGTATCGGCCGTTCTGAAAGACGACGACGTCGACGGGGTCATCCTGACACACGGCACCGACACGATCGAGGAAACCGCCTACTTCCTGCACCTTACGTTAAACAGCGCAAAGCCCGTAGTCGTCGTCGGATCGATGCGCCCGCCCTCCGCGATGAGTTCCGACGCCTCGCTCAACCTTTACGATGCCATTTCGGTGGCGATTCACCCGGCCTCGCGCGGAAAAGGCACGCTTGTCGTCGCCAACGAAGAGATCCACACCGCGCGCGACGTCATCAAGACAAACAGCTTCAAACTTGAAGCGTTTCGCTCGCCATACGGCGCGCTCGGGTACGTCGTCGAAGGGGAGCCGCGCTACTACCGCGTACCGTCCCGCGACCATACCTTTCTCACTGAATGGTCCATCGACGAGCTCGAGCATCTGCCGAAAGTCGATATCGTCTACGCGTATGGCGCGCTCGGCGAGGAGGTGATCGGTACGGTCGCATCCGATGCGAACGGACTCATTTATGCGGGCACCGGCAACGGCAACGTGGCGGAGCGCATCATCGAGCCGTTGCGAGCGGCGTCGCGCAACGGCCTGCAAGTCGTGCGCGCCTCGCGCACCGGCAACGGAGTCGTGATCCGCAATGGTGCGCAGCCGGACGACGATTACGGTTGGATCGTGGTTGACGACCAAGCGCCGCAAAAAGCCCGCATTCTGCTGATGCTGGCCATGTCAAGCAATCCGCGCGAGCGAAGCGCGCTGCAAGCAGCGTTTTATCGCTACTGAAACACGCGGTCCGGGTGGCGCAATCGGGTTTGCGTCATGGCGCATCAGGTCGTATTTCCAAACCTGGCCATCCGGCGGCCCGCCACATTCGGCGTTCTCAGGATGGAAAACATTATGCATATCATCACCGACGACCAAGTCCATGAGCTCATCACGATGAGCGACGCAATCTCCACGCTGCGACTTGCATTGGCGGAGCAAGGCACCCAACAGGCCAAGATTCAGCCGCGAGTGCGCACGCTCGGCGAAAGCATTTCATTGAGCACCATGGGAGCGATTTTGCCGGGCGCGGGTGTTTGCGGCGCGAAGGTATATTCCACACATAAGGGCATCTTCGACTTCGTCATCCCGTTGTTCTCCACGCAAGACGGGCGGCTGCTCTCGATCATTCATGGCGGCGCGCTAACCGAATACCGTACAGCGGCTGTGACGCGCATCGCATTCGATGCGTTTGGGCGCTCCGATTCAAAAGTGCTGACGGTGTTCGGTACAGGCGTACAGGCAAGATCCCATATTCGCGCGATCGTCGAGCACTCGGCCATCGAGCAGGTACTCATCGTCGGCATAGAACACGTCGCTGAGACCGTCGCGCAGATGCAGGTGCGTATTCCGGCGAACGTGATCACGCATTTCGGCGGATCGTGATCAT
>NZ_JBQYLP010000104.1:0-13522 GCF_052683555.1 Burkholderia sp. BC1 | reverse complement strand
CAGACCGATCACGTTCACCGAAACGTCTGATCACCATCGCCGAAATACGCACACCTATGGCAGCACCCCGGTAGATGGCTACTGGCAGCTGCCCTTTGTCTCCACCTCACTCGGCTCCGAACAGGGGCTGATCGCCAACGATCTGATCGGCCTGGGCCGTGACCCGAGTGCACCCATCCGCGACGTGATCAAGGTCGAAGGCGACATGGTCGTTCCGCTGGACGTGCGCCATATCGGCCTGTGGCTCAAGGCCTTGTTGGGCGAGCCCACCTCTGTGGGCACGGGCGTGGTGACCCACACCTTTGCTTCAGGCAAACCGAGCCTGCCCAGCCTCACCCTGGAAACCGGTCTGCCGGACATCCCGGCCTGGTTCGTCGCCTCCGGCGTCATGGTCAACAGCCTGCAGGTGGGCTTTGCCCGCTCGGGAGCCGCGAACGCCACGGTCGGTCTGGTGGCCCAAGGCGAAATGCGGCGTACCACCACGCTGGATGACACCCCGGCCACTCGCGAATTGCAGCGCTTAAACCAGTTTCAGGGCCAAATCCTGCGTGAAGGCCAGGCCCTGGGCAATGTGGTCTCGGCGCAGCTGACCTATGCCAACAACCTGGAACGCATCGAAACCATCCGTTCCGACGGCAAGATTGACGGTGCGGATCCGACGGTGGCCAGTCTCACCGGCAACCTGGAAGTGCGCTTTGCTGACACCACGCTGATCGATGCCGCCACGAATAACACGCCGCTGGAATTGACCTTTGGCTACGAGATCAATGCCGATCACCGCCTGACCTTCATCGCCCACGAGGTCTATCTGCCCAAACCCAAGCTGTCCATCTCCGGCCCCGGCGGCATCCAGGCCACCTTCGAATGGCAAGCCGCCAAGGCCACCAGCGTGGCGCGCATGTTCACCGTCGAGCTGGTGAACGACGTCTCTTCCTACTGATCACCCGACCGAGGTTTCTCATGATCAAACTCAATCTCCCGCGTGAGCCGCACTGGATCACGCTGGCTGCAGGCGTGCGCCTGCAGGTGCGTCCTGCCACCACCGCGCTGGTCATGGCCGCGCGCCATGCCGCCTCCAAAGTCGCTGGTACCGATATCGCTGCTGCGGGTGAGCGTACCGCCACGCTGATCACAGAACTGGCCAAGCTGGCGGTACTGGCCTGGGAAGGTGTGGCCGACGACAAGGGCAAACCCGCTGCTGTTACGCCTGAGGGTGTGGCAGCGCTGATGGAGCACTGGCTCCTGGCCGATGCCTTCGAGCGCGAATACCTCGCTGGCCTCTACGCGATGGACACTGAAAAAAACGCCTGAAGGCCCGCACCGCGTGGCACTTCGGTGGCGGGCCGAGCTATTGCAGCGCCTGCCCTGAATCATGTCCCGAGTGCCCCTACACCATGAACGCGCCCGAGAGCCTGGAAGGCTGGCAAGCCGCCAGTGCGATTGACATCTGTGCCAGCCAATTGCGCATGGCGCAGGGCCGCGTGGTGGGGCTCGATCTCAATGCCTGGATGCTGGCTTGCGAGTGCACGGGGCTCGATCGCGCGACGGCAATCGATCTCTTTCCAGCAGTCGAGGCGGGCCTGATGAGCACATTGCAACAAGACACATAGACCCACGATTCACCCGATATCGGATTTCTTCTTCCCATGGCCGAACGCAACCTCTCCATCCGCTTGTCCGTGGTCGACGGCGGCAAGGTCAAAGCCGAGCTGTCCGAGATTGGTGAGAAGGGGGAGCGCTCGCTCAAAAAAATCGAAGCCGCGTCGACGCCAGCATCCAGCGGTTTGAAACTGCTGTCCAGTGCCGCCAACGATGCCAAGTTCCAACTGCAGGCCGCCACCGACCGGCTTGGCGTGCTTGGATCGGTCCTGGGCAAACTCGGCCCTGCCGGTTTGATGGCCGGTGCCAGCATTGCCGCCTTGGGTGTGGGCATCACCGCCTTGGTCCTGCCGGTGGCTCGGGTCGGTGATGAGTTCTTCAAGCTCTCGCAAAAGACCGGTGTCTCGGTTGAAGCGCTCACCGCGCTCGACTATGCCGCCAAGCTCTCGGACGTCAGCACTGAAGGGCTGACCAAGGGGCTGCAGCGCCTGTCTGTTGCGCTCTTTGACAGTCGATTCGAGGGCGCCGAAGGCAGCAAGGCCTTGCAGGCGCTGGGTGTGGCGGCCACCGACGCCCACGGGCAGATCCGGCCAACCGAGCAGGTCTTGCTGGATCTGGCCGAAAAATTCGCCGACATGCCCGACGGCGCGGACAAAGCGGCCTTGGCCATCAAGCTCTTTGGCCGCGAAGGGTTGAACCTGATCCCCTTCCTCAACCAGGGGCGAGAGGGCATCACCGCGCTGATGGAGGAAGCCCAGCGCCTGGGCCTGGTGATGTCCGAAGACGTGGCGCGTGCGTCGGAAGTCTTCAACGACAACCTCACGCGCCTGTCGGCCATCTTCGAGGGCGTGCAGCGCCAGATCGGCGCGGCCGTCATTCCGGTGCTGGCCGACTTCACCGAGCAGGTGATCCTGGCGCAGACCGAGACCGGCAGCTTCAGCAACGAGCTGCAGCGCATCACGTCCAACCGGGAGGCCACGCTCGCCTTTCTGGAATCCGTCGCCTCGGGCCTGGCCTTCATCGCCGAGTCGGCGGTGCTCTTGAAGCGCGTGATCGCCCAACCCTTTGACAGCCTGTCGGTGGTGGGCAAGGACATCGAGACCTGGTTCAAGACCGAACTGCTGACCTTCTACAAGAACTATGGGTTCGATGCACAGGCCATCGATGTCGAAATCGCCAAGTTGCAAACGGCGCGCGACGACTATGTGCGTGCCGCCAACGACCGGCTGCTCAACATCAACCAGAACCCGGGCTATGCCGACCGGGTTGCCAAGTTCTTTGACGAGCAGCGCCGCACCGTTCGCGTCATGGGCCAGCGGTTCGTGCTCGACACCGAAGCGCAGGCCCGGGAAGTTCAGGCCATCTACGACCGCTTCCTGCCGACCCTGCCCCGTGCGCCCCGGCCACCGGCCAATCTGGATCTGAGCGCCTTTGCCAGGCCGTCGGCTGCTACCAAGCCCGATGAGGGCGAAGCCTTCCTCAACCAGTTGCGCACCCGGCTCCTGCGCACCCAGGAAGGCGAAGCGGCGGAGCTGCGTGCGCGCGCCTTGCAGATCGAGGCCAAGGGCTACCAAGGAGTGTCGGCGCAAGCCGAGCAGTACATCCAGGTGCTCGAAGCCATCGAGCGGCAGAAAGCCGCCAACCAGGCCTTCGACGCCTACGAAAAAGAAGAAGCGGCCGCCCGCAAGATCACCGAAGGGCTGATCGGCGGCAACCGTCAGCGCATCGAGGCCTTGCAGCTGCAGCGCGAGATGCTGGAACTGTCGGCGAGCGAACGTGCCGTCCTGCAAGCCCGCAACGAACTCGAAAAATCCGCTACCGCCGCGCGCAACGAAGCCAGCCAGATCCAGGACGCCGATCTGCGTGCCCAGACCATCGAGGCCATCAACGACGCTCTGGCGCGTCAGCTGCCTATCGTGGAGAACCTCATTCGGGCCAACGCCGAGTACCAGCGCAGCACCGAGTTCGGGGCCAAGGCGGCCTTGCGCACCTATATCGAAGATGCCACCAACGCCGCCAAGCAGGCCGAACGCGCCGTGACGGGCGCTTTCAAATCCATGGAGGACGCGCTCACCCAGTTCGTGATGACCGGCAAGCTGGACTTCAACAGCCTGGCCAACTCCATCATCAGCGACCTGATCCGCATCCAGATCCAGCGCGCCATCACCTTGCCGCTGGCGAACTTTGCGATGAGCCTGTTTGCGCCGGCGGCCAGTGCCGCGCTGCCTCTGGGCTCAGGGGATCTTATGGGTGTGAACGCCAATATCGCGCACAGCGGTGGTCTCTTGGGTGCAGATGGCCTGCCATCGCGTCAGGTGAGTGCCACCCTGTTTGCCGGTGCGCGCCGCTTCCACACCGGTGGCCTGGTGTCGGGCGAAGTACCGATCATCGCGCGCCAGGGAGAGGCGGTGTTCACGCCGGGGCAATTGCGGGCACTGGGTGGGGCCGTTGCCACCAAACCCCAAGTGAATGTGGAAGTGAATGTGATCAACCGCGCCAGTGGGGTTGAAACCCGCGTCGAGCAACAACAGCAGCCCGATGGCAGCACCCGGCTCGATGTCATCGTCGAACAGATGGAGGCGCGCATGGCCCGGTCGATCTCCCAAGGTTCCGGCTTGGCGCCGACGCTGGAGCGTCGCTACGGGCTCAATCCTGCAGCCGGAGCCATGCGATGAGGAGGTGTGTATGAACATCACCTGGCCCAACACGCTGCCGCTGCCCTCGGTCGAAGGCTATGGCCTCACGCCGCAAGAGGCCGTACTGCGCACTGACATGGAATCCGGCCCGGCGCGCCAGCGCCGCCGCTTTAGGCAAACGCCCACGCGCATCACCGTGCGCTGGCTGTTCAGCGAGTTCGAGTTTGCGCTGTTCGAGGCTTGGTACAAGTACCACGCCGATGAGGGCGGGCAGTGGTTCGAGATCACCTTGCTCGGCGGCCTCGGGCTCTTGCCCCATGAAGCCCGTTTCACCCGCCAGTTCGAAGCCCAGTTGCGTTCGGCCCGGCGCTGGGACGTCAAGGGCGAACTGGAAATCCGCGAGCGGCCCACGCTCGACGAGGGCGCGCTCAACCTGATGCTGGAGCTCTCCGCCGACGACCTCTTTGCCATGGGCAGCGAGCTGCACCAACTGGTGCACGGCACTCTGCCAGTTCGCTGGCCGGCCTAGCAATACCTGATTCATCCATTCATCGCATACACGGAACAACTTCTATGAGTCTGCAAACCGATCTGCATCAAGCGGTCGCGCAGGTCACGGCCGACAGTGCCTTGTTGCACACCATCGTGCACGGCACCGCCGCGCAGACCGTGACCACCGAGGGTGGCGCGGTTGCGACGGTGGCCAAGCTGCTGGCGGATGCCGATACCCGCATCAACCTCGCCGCCGACGGCCTACTGGCTCAGAGCCAGGCCGCCGCGCAAGACGCGCTCACCTCGGCCGAACTCGCCGCCAGCGAAGCCGACCGTGCCCAAGCCTCGGCCGACCAAGGCGTGGCGGACACCACTGCCGTGCTCCATCAGGTGCAGTCCAGCGGCAACCAGATCCTGGTGGACGCTGAAGCCGTGCTGCAGCAGGTCATCGCCCGGGTGCTCGCAGTGGGACTGCCGGACTCCTTGATTGGCGCACGCGGGATGCTGCTGAAGGTCAAGGTCGATGAATCCGGCTACGAGCTGGTCCACACCGCGGCTTTGCCTCGCTTCTATGGTTTCGCGCTTTCCAGCGACGGATCTGAACTGCTGGTGACGGAGGGACGAGATGCCAACTTCAATGCGCAAGACTTCCTGGCTTGGACTCTGGCCGAAGGGGTGACCTTTGCCCTCCATCAAAACGCCCTGGAGGTGCAACTGTGAACCTGGATATATCGGCGCTGGGCTACCGCTGGTGCGGCCTCTACTCGCCCTACCTGGGCTATCGGGATGGGGATGTGGTCTTCAAGGAAGGTGGCGCCTGGGTGATGCGCCACGGCCAGCCGCAGCCCTTTGCGCTGGGCCAGCAGGATGCAACCCTCAAAGGCCACTTGCTCACCGGAGGGGTGTCGGTGGGTGGCATCGGCAGCATGGTGCTGCACGCGAATGGCGCCAATGGGGTGGACAGTGTGGAATTCCGCTTCATGGCCGATCGCAACGGCACGGTGGCCACGGCGCTGATGAACACCGACCGCGCGGCGGCCGACTACCACAGCGCCAACTTCTTCATGGCCGCGCTCATGAACGACGGCTCGGTGCGTGCCTGGGGCCGGGCGCTCACCGGCCAGCAGGGCACCGGCAACACCGGTGACATCAGCCGCACCTTCCCCGCGCGGGTGGCATTTCCACCGGGTACGCCTCGCATCGCGTCCATCAACTGCATGTGGGACGAGACCTTCTTCATCGATGCCAGTGGCGGCTTGTGGCACGCCGGGGCCAACAGCGACGGGGGCTCGCCCACGGCCACCGCCAATCCGGTGCCTCGACGCGTCAATGGGGTGGGCCAGTTGCCGGCCGCTGCCGTGGTCAAGCGGGTCTTCACCGGCCACGACTGGTACGGCTATCGCATGTTCGCTTGCCTCGATGACGCCGGCCGCGTCTATGTCTGGGGCAACAACCGCTATGGCAGCCTGGGACTCGGGCACAGCACCACCGTCTCTACGCCCACGCTCGTGCCGTTTACGCTCGACACCCCGATCCGCGAGGTCTTTCTGTCGGGCGGATTTCATGCTGCGAGCTACCTGGTGGACACCCTGGGCCGATTGTGGGTGGCCGGCGAGGCGAACGCCTGTGGCTTTGGTAGCGACCAATCCGTCCACCGCCTGCTCATGCCCTGGGGCAGCGACAAGCGCGTCAAAAAAGTCTTCTGCTCCGAGTCCGACGCGCATTGGGTGGCGGGCGCCCAGTACTACCGCGCCTACGGCGTGGTGCTCGAAGACGGATCACTCTACCGCTGGGGGCATGACAGCGGTCAGGTCGGCGGCAGCTGGGGCACGGGTTTCACTGGCGATATCTGGACCGGTCACGCGCTGTTTCCGTACAAGGTGCTCGACGGCGTGACCGATGCCTACGCGATCTCGGGCGGTTATGGCAGGACGCTGGCGCTCATGCAAGACGGCACGGTGCGCCACACCGGGTACAACGGCTACAGCATCGGCGGCGGCAGTGACCGCACCACTTGGGCCACCATCGGCGGCGACGTCCTGACCCAAGTCACCAAGCTGCGCCTGTACGGCAGCAGCTATGGGTCGTCTGCCATGGCACTCCGATCTGACGGCAAGGCGGTGGGCTGGGGCATGGGGGCAACGGGGCAGTGCGGCCATGGGTATGCCGACACGTCCAACGCCCCCTCGCGCTTCGTGCTCATCGACCGGCCCATCGTCGACTTCTCCCGCTCCGGGACGATGGGCTGCGGCGAGGGTGGCGAGTACCACAACGGCACCTACCACTTCCTCACGGTCGATGGTCAGGTGATGAGCACTGGCAACGGCAGCCATGCACAAACGGGCGATGACGACCACGACCACCGCTTTGCGCCGTCGCCCATCTTGTTCTGAAACCTGCTGATTTCAATCTCCACTCTTCAAGGACTGTTCATGGGAACCGTTTCTCTGGGCAAGATTGCCTTTACCTGGCGCGGCGCGTATGACGCCAGCGCCACCTACGCCCGCCAGGACGTGGTCGGCCACCACGGCGACAGTTTTGTGTGCCTCGCGGACGCCACCACGGGCGTGGCGCCGCACGCCAATTCCCCAGCTTGGGATCTGTTTGCGCAAGGCACGCAAGGGGTCTCGAATCTGCCGGGCGAGGTCATCTACTTCGATGGCAACCAGCTGGTCGCCTTGCCCGCAGGTCAATCCGGGCAGGTGCTCACCATCGGCGCGCAGGGTGTGCCGGTCTGGGCAACGCCTGATGTGCGTTCCGGCACCAAGGCATTGAAGTTGCCAGAAAACGCCAGCAACACGCAACCCAACAGTTACCGCCAGTTCGGTCTGATCATGACCGATGGCAGTATCCGGGCCTGGGGGCGCAACGCCAACTTCAAGCTGGGGGACGGCACCACCTTCGCGCGCTCCTACCCGGCACGCACGGCGTTCCCACCGGGCTTCCCTGGGGCAGACAAGCTCTATTACAGCCACGACACCAATGGCTACTGCATCGACAAGAACGGCCAGCTCTGGGGTTGGGGGTTCAATGGCTATGGCCAGCTCGGTACCGGCAACACGGCCAATCAGCAGGTGCCGTACAACATGAGCGCCAATGCCAGCAACTCGATCGCCGGCAAAACCGTGGTGCAGGTCGCACAAAACTGTGGCGTCGAGGGGTTCAACAGTACCCTGGTGCTATGCAGCGACGGCACGGTGCACGCCTGCGGCTACAACGCCCATGGCCAGCTGGGCTTGGGTGATGTGACCCAGCGCAACAACTTTGTGCAGTTGCCGGTGCTCTCAGGTATTACCCAGATCGCTGCCGGGCGTGAGCGCTACACGGCTTACTACGCCGTCAAAAACGACGGCACCCTGTACTCGTGGGGTTACAACGCCAACGGCCAGCTGGGCGACGGCACCACCAACCAGGCCAACGTCGCCATGCCGCGTGCCGGGGGCAGTCTCACCGGCAAAACCATCGTCAAAGTGTTCGGGGCTTACGTGCACGCCTTTGCCTTGGACAGCACCGGTGCCCTGCATGCCTGGGGCACCAACGACTTTGGGCAACTCGGCAATGGCAATCTCGCCAACCAGTTCACTCCGGTGCAGGTGGCCACCAATGTCGTGGATGTCTATGCAGGCAGCCACGATCAACCGCTCACCTATCTCAAAAAAACCGACAAGACCTTGTGGGCCTGCGGTGCGGGGGCGTACTGGGGCAACGCCAACGGCAGCAACAGCGGCAACTTTGTGCAAGTGCCGGTGGGCAATACCGTGGTCAAGGCTGTGCATGGCGGCACCGGTTCCTTCAACTACGGCGCTGCCTTGATGGAGGATGGAACGGTCTACGCCTGGGGCTACAACGGCAACGGGGCGCTGGGACTGGGGGATGCCACCAACCGCAGCAGTGTGGAACTGGTGCGCATTGCACAGCGCCGCGTGGTCGACATCTCATCCTACGGCTCGAGTTCCGAGCAGGGCCTGGTGTTTCTGCTCGACGATGGCCAGGTGCTGGCCAGTGGTTATGCCGGTGAAGCGCAGTTGCCCGAGGACGACAGCGAAACCAGCTACGTGCCTTACCCCGTCATCCTGTGAGCGGTGATCTCTGATGCCTAACGCTGCGTTATCTGAAGCCATCAAAGAGGCCTACGCCAGCGCCCCGTCGCAGCAGATCATCCTGCACACCCTGGAATTGCGCCATCCGGCCTTCGTCGATGATGCGGGCCAACTGGTCGCCATTCGCGTGGTGCGCGACACCGGTGATCTGTGGGCCCGGCTGGAATCGCAAGCCCCTCTGCAAGCCGGCGAGCGTGTGCAGTTCGTGGCGATGGGCTTTGAGCTGGATTTGCCGCCCGTCGACACCATGCCCGTGCCAGAAATCACTGTGACGCTCGACAACGTGTCGCGCGAGATCGTGCGCCACCTGGATGCAGCCGCCGAGTCACAGTCGGTGATCGAAGTGACCTACCGGCCGTATCTCTCGACCGATCTGGAAGGCCCGCAGATGGACCCACCCATCCACCTGGTACTCACGGAAGTGGAGGCGGACATCTTTCGGGTGACCGGTCGTGCCCGCATGCTGGATGTGGGCAACAAGGCCTTCCCCGGCATCAGCTACACCGCCAAGACCTTCCCGGGTCTGACCCGATGAGCCCGGTACCCCATTGGGCGGCCGAGCTCATCGGTCGGCCCTGGCACGCCGGTGCGCGTGGCCCGGATGCTTTTGACTGCTGGGGCCTGTTCCTCGCCATCCAGCGCGAGCACTTTGGCCGAGACCTGCCCGAAATCCCGGTGGACGCCAATGACCTGCGCACCGTGATGACCACCTTCCGCGACCACCCCGAGCGACAACGCTGGGTAGTCGTGGCGCAACCCGCCGAAGGCGATGCCGTGCTGCTGCGCCAGTCCCGTCACCCGGTGCATGTCGGCGTGTGGCTCGCGGTCGATGGCGGTGGCGTGCTTCACGCGGTCAAGGACGCCGGTGTCGTGTTCCAGAAGCTGCCGGAACTCTTGCTGCACGGCTGGCGGGTCGAGGGCTACTACCGATTTGTGGAGTCGTCGTGAGCGAAGCCAACCAGAGCGCGGTGATTCTGCTGCGCAATCCCTTCCAGCCCACCCAGCGCGAAGTGATGGTGGCCCACCCCGGCCAGACCATCCGCCAGTGGCTGGACAACCAGGGCATTGCCGAATTCGATCAGCCCACCGTCTGCATCAAGAACGGCGCGCCCGTGTTGCGTGCCGATTGGGCAGTCACACCGATCGATGGCGTGGTGCTCTTCATCACCCTGCCGCAGGGCGGGGGAGGTGGAGGCGGTGGCAAGAACCCGTTGCGCACGGTTCTGATGATCGCGGTGATGGTGGTCGCCACGGTCTATGGCGGCCCCTTGGGCGCGAGCCTGGGCTTTAGCGGCAATCTGGCCACGGCGGTCGGTTCGGCCATCATCATGACGGCGGGTTCCGCCTTGGTCAGTGCGCTGGTGCCGCTGCCTACGCCCAACATGCCGTCCTTTGCCGGCTCGGGCGGGAGTTTGGCGCAGCCGTCGCCCACCTACAGCCTGCAAGGCCAGGGCAACTATGCGCGGCTGGCCCAACCCATACCGGTCGTCTACGGCCGCCATCTGGTCTATCCGGACTTGGCCGCAACCCCCTATGGCGAATATCAGGGCAATGAACAGTTCCTGCACCAACTGCATTGTATCGGCCTGGGCGAATACGACATCGAGCAGATTCGCATCGAGGACACGCCGATTGCCTCGTTCGAGGAAGTGACCTACCAGATCGTGCCACCCGGCAGTCCGGTCACACTCTTCAACCCGGATGTGGTGACCGCGCCAGAGGTCGCCGGGCAGGAACTGCTGGCTGGCACCTGGACCGGAGGCTTTGCCATCAACCCGGCTGACAGTGAAGTGACGTACATCGGCATCGACATCCTGCTGCCGCGCGGGCTGTATTACGCCAATGACGCTGGCGGCCTGGACAGCCGCAGTGCCAGCTGGAAGGTCGAAGCCCGGGCCATCGATGCCGAGGGCGATCCACTGAACGACTGGTTCACGCTGGGCAGTGAGAGCCTGACCGCTGCCACCACCACGCCACAGCGGCGCACCTACCTTTATCCCGTCGCTGCAGGGCGATACGAAGTGCGTGCCACGCGCCTGGACACGAAAAGCACCAGTTCCCGTGCCGGTCACGAAGTGCGCTGGGGTGAGGCCCGGGGCTATCTGGCCGGCGGCGTCACTTTCCCTGACAACGTCACGCTGCTCGCCATCCGCATGCGCGCCACCGACAACCTGTCGCAGCGCTCCAGCCGGCTCATCAACTGCATTGTCACGCGCAAGCTGCCGGTCTGGTCGGTGGACTCTGGCTGGTCTGCTCCATTGCCCACGCGTTCGATCGCCTGGGCCTTTGCCGACATCCTGCGCGCCAGTTACGGCGCCAAACTGCCGAATGCCCGGATCGATCTCGCCGCCCTGGCGCAACTCGATCAGGTTTGGGCCAGCCGGGGCGACCAGTTCGATGGTGTGTTCGACCAGCAAGTCACGGTCTGGGAGGCGCTGACGCGGGTGGCCCGCTGCGGTCGGGCGGTGCCTTTCCTGCAAGGTGGCATCGTGCGTCTGGTGCGGGACGAAGCCCGGCTCTTGCCCGTGGCGCTCTTCAGTCCGCGCAACATCGTCAAGAACAGCCTCAAGATCCAGTATGTGATGCCAGGCGAAGAGACGGCGGACGCGGTGACGGTGGAGTTCTTCAGCAGCCGCACCTGGAAACCCGATGAAGTGACGGTGAGCCTGCCGGGCTCCAGCAGCACCAACCCGGCCAAGCTGCGGCTCTTTGGTTGCACCACCGAAGCCCATGCGGTGCGCGAGGGGCTGTATCTGGCGGCGGCCAATCGCTATCGACGCCGCATCATCACCTTGCGCACCGAGCTCGAAGGCCTGATCCCCACCTATGGCGACCTGATCGCCATTGCCCATGACATGCCCAGTTGGGGCTCGGGCGGCGAGATCGTTGCCTGGGATGCCGACACCCACACCGCCAAGCTGTCCGAGCCGATCGCATTTGTCGATGGGCAAGAACATGTCATGGCCCTGCGCCGTCGTGATGGCGGGGTCAGCGGCCCGCATGCGGTGATGCCGGGCAGCGATGTGCAGCAGGTGGTCTTTGCAGACCTGCCCGACATCCTCATCGAAACCGGCCTGTCGGCCGAGCGCACCCATTTCGCCTTTGGGATGGCCGAGCAATGGAGCTTGCTGGCCCGGGTGATCGCGGTGCGCCCGCGTGGCGAGCAGGTGGAAATCACCTGTGTGGCCGAGCACCCGGCAGTGCATAGCGCCGATGGCAGTGTCGACAGCAGCACCGCCCCAATCTGAAAGGAAAGAAGATGAACGAACCCCACCTGATGGATGGCATGGTGGTCATGCCCCATGACGAATTTGAAACCCTGCTGGAACGTGCCGCCGAGCGTGGGGCGCGTCACGCCTTGTCCGATGTCGGCCTGGATGGCCCGGATGCCGCAAACGACATCCGCGAGCTCAGGAATCTGCTCGACGCTTTCAACGAGGCCAAGAAAACCGCCGGTCTCACGCTGGTCAAGATGCTGGTCACGGGTCTCGTGCTTGCCTTGCTCGCCGGCACCATCGTCAAAATCAAACTGTTCGGAGGCCCGCAATGAGCCCAATCTTCACCACCTTGGCCCCCGGCCTCTTTGAAGCCGGGGCCAAACTGATCGATCGCCTGATTCCCGATCCGGCCCAACGCGAGCAGGCCAAGCTCGCCTTGTTTCAGGCCGAGGGGCAACAAGCCCTGCAGGAAATGCAGGTGAGCCTCTCGGCCATTCTGGCCGAAGCCAATTCGGCCGACCCGTGGACCAGCCGGGCGCGCCCGACCTTTCTGTACGTGATCTACGGCGTGATCCTGCTGTCGGTGATCGGCAGCATCATCGGCATTTGGTGGCCCGCCGAGGTCTTCCAGGCCGCCGAAAACCTGTCCAAGCTGCTCAACGCGGTGCCCGAGAGCTTGTGGTGGCTCTTCGGTGCCGGCTACCTCGGTTACACCGGCGCGCGAAGCTTCGACAAGTGGCGCGGTGTGCCCAGGTAGGCAACACCAGCGGCTGCAGCAAACGCAACAGCAGTAAACCATAGACCCCGTCTTCATTGGCTTCCCTCTGGGGAGGCTGGTGAAGGCGGGGTCTTTTGTCGTTTGTGCGAACCAGCCAGCATCTACCAGTAAACATTGTCGGTAAGCAATGAGGAAGGTATAATTGTCATAATAATTTTGAAGCAACGGCAGGGTGTTTGTGGCCTTTAGGGAGGCTGCGATGTACCCCCCCCCCCCCCGAATTCGGGCGCCTCAGATGGATGTCTGGGCGTTGCGAGCGGGGGTTTTCACAGGTGGAGGCGGGTTGATGAATCAACTCAAAAAGGTAGCAACTGGCAAAGATTTAGCGTGCTTGGTAGGTAAATACTCTGGTTCCGATGCGAACACACGGAGTGCGGTAGCCATGCTATTGGATGCCCAGGTCGGAGGGCACGCATGAGTATTCTGGTTACCGGCGGTGCCGGTTACATCGGATCCCACACCTGCGTCCAACTGCTTCAGGCCGGCCACGAAGTTGTTGTTTTCGACAACTTCAGCAACAGCCACCCCGAAGTGCTCAATCGGGTCGAACAGATCACTGGGCGCAAGCCCATGCTGGTGCAGGGCGATATTCGCGACCAGGCGGCCATCGAGTCGGCCTTGCGGCAACACCAGTGTCAGGCCGTCATTCATTTCGCCGGGTTGAAGGCGGTTGGCGAGTCTGTTGAAAAACCGCTTCTC
>NZ_JBQYLP010000103.1:0-13610 GCF_052683555.1 Burkholderia sp. BC1 | reverse complement strand
TTCCGTGTAATTACTCAACCCGCCTTGAACACGGAAATCCTGACACCCCCTTGCGCCAAGCAAGCGGACGACAGCTTCAGGCCGGTCTGAGGCAATTGCGTCGTCAAACCTGGGAGGCCTTGGCGAACCTGTACTGCTCATTCCACCATCGCACAAGTGCTCCATGCTCCCGATACGTAACCCATGATACGTTCTCCTCGGCGTCTGGACTTCCGCCGAAAATCAATGGCTTTACTAGCCATTTGACCTTTCCAGCGAGTCGAGAATCCGGTTCAAGTTCATGAGCAGCCGGAAGATTGATCGATGCAAGGTAACGCGTATCCAGCGGAACGCTCGGGACGGTGAAAGTCGCGCCGGCCTCATCCCGGACGATAAAATCTTGCCAACCTCGGAGCCCCAAGACTGCGAAGCCGGGAAGCGCCGTGTCGAAACCGCAGGCGCTCGCCGTGGCCAATGCCTCTTCGTATGTAAATAGGACGATGTAATCGTCTCCGTACCAGCCTTCAACCATATTCGTTTTGCGCCTCATGCTTTCGAAAGAGGATACCAAGCTCCGGCACATCTGAAGTATGAGCGCCTCCTGTGCGGTCCGGTCGTCACATGGCACGTCCCGCCGCACGCGGAAATTCGCCTTAATCGATAGACTGCATTCGAGGCCCAATCAAGCGTCCAAGCGCTGCAACTACGCCGCGGTCGAGTGATGCTTTTGGCCGCAAACCGACCTTCTCCCCCACCGTTCCGCAGGAATCCTGCGATCAGCAAAAAAACGGGCGCCCGCAGGCGCCCGTCGCATGCATCAAGAACAGCGCACCGCTTACTTGCTCTCGAACATGTCCATGATCTGCTGCTTCTCCTGCGGCGTGACCGGCGGCGGCGTGAGCCCTTCCGCCCCGGCCGAGCCGAGTGCATCGTTCGCACTGATCGCATTCGCCGCCGGGTTGATGTCGACGCTCGCCACGAACCCGTTGCCCGGCGTGCGATCGGCGTAATACAGCTCGCCGTCGATCGTCGTCAGGCCGTCCGGCATCGGCATCTGCTGCTCGGGCACGCCATTCAGCGCGGTACGCATGTAGTTCACCCAGATCGGCAGTGCGAGCTGCGCACCAAATTCGCGGCTGCCGAGGCTCTTCGGCTGATCGAAGCCCATCCACGCGACCGCGACGAGCGATTGCTGATAGCCGGCGAACCAGCCGTCCTTCGCGTCGTTCGTCGTACCGGTCTTGCCCTGCAGGTCGTTGCGGCCCAGCGCGTTGGTGCCCGCGCCCGTGCCGGCCGTCGCGACCGTATGCAGCAGGCTGTTCATCACGTACGCGTTGCGACCTTCGATCGTGCGCGGCGCCGTGCTGCCCGCGATCACAGGCTGCGACTTCTGCAGCGGCTGGCCGCGCGCGTCGTCGACTTCGGCGATCAGATACGGATCGACCTTGTAGCCGCCGTTCGCAAACACCGCATAGCCGGTCGCGAGCTGCAGCGGCGTCACGAGACCCGCGCCGAGCGCCATCGGCAGATACGGCGGCGTCTTCTTCGGATCGAAGCCGAAGCGCTGCGTCACGTACTCCTGCGCGTACTGCGTGCCGATCGACGCAAGGATCCGGATCGACACGAGGTTCTTCGAACGCTGCAGGCCGGTACGCATCGTCATCGGGCCGTCGGGCTGATCGTCGTCCTTCGGCTCCCACGCGGTGCCGCCCGGCACGCTCGGCGGGAAGTACAGCGGCGCATCGTTGATGATCGTCGCCGGCCCGAGGCCCTTGTCGAGCGAGGCCGAATAGATGAACGGCTTGAACGACGAGCCCGGCTGCCGCCATGCCTGCGTCACGTGGTTGAACTTGCTCTTGTTGAAGTCGAAGCCGCCGACGAGCGAACGGATCGCGCCGTCCTGCGGCGCGAGCGCGACGAGCGCGCCTTCGACCTGCGGCAACTGCACGATCTGCCAGCCGGTCTTCGCGTCCTTCAGCACGCGCACGATCGAACCCGGCCGGATGCGCAGCGTGTTGTTCGCGCGCGGACTCAACGCGCCCGACACGAAGCGCAGGCCAGCCGCGCCGATGCGCGTCGTCGCGCCGCCGACGAACTGCACGTCGACCGCGTTCGGCGCGGCCGACAGCACGACGGCCGATTGCAGGTCGCCGTTGTCCGGGTGATCGGCGAGTGCGTCGTCGATCGCCTCGTCGCGCTCGTCGCCGGCCGGCGGCAGATTGATCGTGCCTTCCGGCCCGCGATAGCCGTGCCGGCGCTCGTAGTCGAGAATGCCGCGACGCACGGCCTGATACGCGGCTTCCTGATCGGCCGAGTTGATCGTCGTCGTGACGGTCAGCCCGCGCGTGTAGGTCTCATCCTTGTACTGCTGGTACATCATCTGCCGCACCATTTCGGCGACATATTCGCCGTGCACCGCGTACTGGTTGCCCGGCGTGCGCACGTGGATCTCCTCCTTCACGGCCTGCTCGTACTGCGGCTGCGTGATGTAGCCGATCTCGAGCATCCGCTTCAGGATGTATTCCTGACGCACCTTCGCGCGCTTCGGATTGACGACCGGGTTGTACGCGGACGGCGCCTTCGGCAGGCCCGCGAGCATCGCGGCTTCCGCGAGCGTGATGTCCTTCAGGTCCTTGCCGAAGTACACGCGCGCGGCGGCCGCGAAGCCGTAGGCGCGCTGGCCCAGATAGATCTGGTTCATGTACAGCTCGAGAATCTGGTCTTTCGTCAGCGCCTTCTCGATCTTGTACGCGAGCAGCATCTCGTAGATCTTGCGCGTGTACGTCTTCTCGCTCGACAGGAAGAAATTGCGCGCGACCTGCATCGTGATCGTGCTCGCGCCCTGCCGCGCGCCGCCGTGCATCAGGTCGGCCACGCCCGCACGCAGGATGCCGACGAAGTCGACGCCGCCGTGCTCGTAGAAACGGTAGTCCTCGATCGCGAGCACCGCTTTCTTCATCACGTCGGGGATGTCCTGGAAGCGCACGAGGCTGCGGCGCTCCTCACCGAACTCGCCGATCAGCACGTGGTCGGCCGTGAAGACGCGCAGCGGCACCTTCGGCTGATAGTTCGTCAGCGCGTCGAGCGACGGCAGCTGCGGCGCCATCACGACGAGCGCGTAGCCGACGATCAGCGCACCGACGATCGCGATCGTCGCGAACAGGCCGATGAACCACAGCGCGATGCGTCCGCCGAACGAACGGCCGCCTCCGCCTGCACTGCGTGCGGCGTGGCGGTCGTCGCCGCGATCGTCGTCATCGGTGTAATAGGCGCCGGACGGCGCACGGCGCAGCGTGTAGTGAGGTTCGGTCCGGTCGGACGAGGAAGGCGGTCGTTTGATGATTGGCATGTCGGAATGGCGGGCTGCGTGGTGCCCTCGGACGCATGCGGAAAATGCAGGCGGATGAGTCGGAGTGGTATGTCGTGGCTACAGTCACGTCGACAGACCGCGCCATGCGTCGATCCGTTCCCGCGACGTGACAGCGCATTTTAATGAAATCGCCCGCGTGCCTTCGCGATTTTTTGTAAAAATTCCCGCACATCGGTATCGCGCCGCGCGTATCGGCGCGATCCTCGGCCTATCATGGACACGCGAACGCGCCTGCATGCGCGCGTTTCTTTCAGTCGCGAAAGCTTCGGCGCAAGTGTGCACCATGCGCTTGAAGCCGCGCGTTTAAGCCGTATTTAAGTGAACCGGTGGTGTAATATCCGCCGGCTCGCACGGGTCGCCAGCGGCACGCGGCGAGCGATGCCGCGACGCGCGGCGCCTTTCAACCACGGAGGATTTCATGTCGCTTTTCGACTCTATTTCGCGCACGATCAAGGGCCTGCTGAACGACGCGGCCGATTCGGTACAGGATCCGTCGCGCGACGCACGGCAGATCGTGCGGGAGCTCGACGACAGCATCGGCCGTGCCGAGAATTCGCTGATCGAGATCGAAGCGCAGGTCGCCACGCAGCGCAGCAAGCGCGACGCGGCCGACGACAAGGTGAAGAAGTACGAAGACGGCGCGAAGCGCGCACTGCAGGCCGGCGACGAAGCGCTCGCGCGCGAGGCGCTCGCCGCGCAGGTGAACGCGGAAGCCGAGCGCGATGCGCTCGCGGCCGAGCTCGCGACGCTCGAACCGTCGGTCGAGAAGCTGAAGGGGCAGATCGCCGACATGCGCCAGCGCCGCAACGACCTGAACGCGCGCTCGAACATCCTGCAGGCCAAGCAGGAAATCGCGCAGGCGAAGGACGTCGCCGCAAGCGCGCTCGGCGGCATCGGCGGCAAGAACCTGTCCGAAGACTTCCGCAAGCTCGAAGACAAGGTCGCGCTGCAGAACGCGCGCTCGGACGCACGGCTGAATTCGGCCGACACGTCGAGCGGCAAGGCGCTCGACGACAAGCTCGCCGCCCTGAACAAGGGCCCGTCGGTCGAGGATCGCCTCGCGGCGCTCAAGAAGCAGATCGACACGCCCGCGCAGTAACCCGGCGCGCCTCGCGGGCGCGTGTCGTGCGCCGCGAGGCGAACCGATCGTCAGGAGACGGGCCTATCGCGCCCGGTTCGACCATGAAGAAATCTCTCGCCGCTCTCGGCCTCTCGCTGATGCTGCTGTCGTCCGCCGCATTCGCGGTTCCGTCGCTGCAGCAAGTCGAGCAATCGATCGCGCAGCGCGACTGGCAGCGCGCGGACGCGCAGTTGTCGCAAGTCGTCGACGCGCATCCGAACAACGCGCACGCGCGCTATCTGTATGCGCAGGTGCTCGATCGCGAAGGCCGTGCGGCCGACGCGCTCGTGCAGTTGCAGCGCGCGAAGACGCTCGATCCGCAACTGCGCTTCACCGACGCGTCGCGCTTCGCGCAAACCGAAGCGCGGATTCGTGCCGATGCGTCGCGCACGGCCGGCAACGTGCCGTCGGCCACGCAGTCCGGTTCGCTGCAATCGTCGCTCGCGCCGTCGGCCGCACCGGCCGTCAAGCACGGGCCGTCGACCACGATGTGGATCGGTCTCGGCCTGCTCGTCGCGGTGATCGCGCTGGTACTGCGCTGGACGCTGCGGCGCGCGCGCTCGGCCGGCGACACGCGCGCCGACGACGAACGGCGCGCGCAGCTCAAGCGCGCAACCGACGTGCTGAACGACATCCGGCCGCTGAAGCTCGACGCGAAGCTCTCGACGCTGCCGGGCGCGGCCGCCCTCGCGGGCGAACTCGACGCGATCGAGGCCGACGCGCGCACGCTCGTCGAATCGCTGTCGAACGGCAAGAATCCGGTGCCGCCGTACCGGATCGACGAGCTCGAGCAGCGTCATGCAAGCGTGAAGGCGCGCGTCGAAGGCCGCCCCGATCCGGCCGCGCAGCCGGCCGCACCGGGCAACGGCAGCGGGTCCGTGTACGCGCAGGAAGCCGATCGCGTGACCGGTGCGCAAGGCCAGCCGTATCAGCAACCGCCGTACCCTCAGCAACCCTATCCGCCGCAGCCGTATCCGCAACAGCAGCCGCCCGTCGTGATCCAGCAAGGCGGCGGTTTCGGCGGCGGCATGGGCGGCCTGCTGACCGGCGTGCTGCTCGGCGAAGCGATGTCGGGCGGCCGCGATCGCGTGATCGAACGCGACGTGATCGTCGACGACGAGCGTCGCCGCCAGCAGAATGCGGACCCGGGCTTCGATCTCGGCCGCGGCGACGATTCGAACTGGAGCGACGGCAACGGCGGCGTCGATCTCGGCAGCAACGACGACGGCTGGAGCGACGACAACACCTGAGCGCAGCAACCGATCGGCTCGGCGCTGCACCAACGGGGCGTCCATGCCATGCATGGCGCCCCGTTCTCGTTGATGGCGCCCGCACCGCCCGTCGATTTGTCAATCATTTCAAGATGGACTACCGGCAAGCGGACGCGTTCGCTATCATGCGACCATCGGTGTGCCACCGACCCTTTATTCGACGCCCCGCCCCGCCGTGCGTCCCGGCACGCCTTCCCCCCCGCCCCAACCAGGAGAAAGCCGCTCATGAGCATAATCAAGGAATTCAAGGAGTTCGCCGTCAAGGGCAACGTGATGGATCTCGCCGTCGGCGTGATCATCGGCGGCGCGTTCTCGAAGATCGTCGACTCGGTCGTGAAGGATCTGATCATGCCGGTCATCGGCGTGCTGACCGGCGGTCTGGATTTCTCGAACAAGTTCGTTCTGCTCGGCACCGTCCCCGCATCGTTCAAGGGCAATCCGGATTCGTTCAAGGATCTGCAGGCCGCGGGCGTCGCGGTGTTCGGCTACGGCTCGTTCATCACCGTGCTGATCAATTTCATCATCCTGGCCTTCATCATTTTCCTGATGGTGAAATTCATCAACAAGCTGCGCAAGCCCGCGGAAGCCGCACCGGCCGCAACGCCGGAAGACATCGTGCTGCTGCGCGAGATCCGCGATTCGCTGAAGCAGCGCTGATCGCGCCCGTCGCGCTCACCCGAAAGGCCCGCCCTCGTGCGGGCCTTTTTCTTGCGCACCGGCGACGGCGACCGCGTGCGGTGCATCGCACTTTTTTGTGACAGGCGAACGCACGCGCGCGGAAAGCAGGTCTATGATGGAGACTAACGACAGTACAGGCGCCGAGACGCTGGCTGTGTCGATCGTGGCAAGCGGGTCGACGGGAGGCATCGATCGTCGTACCGCACGAATGCTGCATTTTCGTGTGCTATAACGGATCGGCATGCGGCGTACATAGCCGGGAGTGGGTCGCATGAAAGTGCCGCATTTCTTGCAATTGTTTTTGAGGCGAGTGTTTATGTCCTTCCCGAAAAAACGTCGACGTGCGCAACAGGACGGCCAGGAATCGTTCCTCGCGGTATTGCGCCATTCGAAGCCGTTCGCGCAGCTCGACACCAAGATTGCCCGCGCCCGCGCGCAGGACGAGCCCGTCCTCTACGCGCACGTGCTGCCCGGCCTCGACGTCCTGCTATGCAGCGTGCGCGGCGCGCAACCGCCGTATCCGGCGATCGCCGATTTGCGCAAGCGCTGCATCGAGTCGATCGCCAATGCGCTCGAACAACCGCTCGACGGCCTCGAAAACGGCGGATACTGGTACGAAGCGAACGGCTTCGGCTTCCTCGTCTTCGCGAGCCGCGCCCGCGCACGCATCCTGCCCGAATTTGGTGCAGGCACGAAAGCGAGCCTGCGCGGCGGTCTCGGCCGGCAGAACGCCGGCGACACGACACCTCGCTCCCTCGGCTGAACCGCCAACGATTCGATGGGCCGCCTCCGCGCGGCCCATCGGCCGTCTGCGCGCGCCGCATGCGCAACGCGCGGCGTGCGGCCTTGGTCAGCGCGCGTGGCGTCCGTTCTGCGGGCGCACGATGTCGATGAACGCCGCGAAATCCGCGCTGGCGAGCCCCTGTGCGGCGCCGAGCCGCAACACCTGCTGGACCGTGGCCGATACGGGCATCACGGCGCCCGTGTCGCGCGCGGCGTCGGCGATTGCATCCACATCCTTCTGGAACGTGCCGAGCGCGCCGATCGGCGCGTGCGCGCCCGACGTCATGCGCGGCACGAAAGTCTGCAGCAGCACCGAGTCGGCCCAGCCGCCGGCGAGCGCTTCGGCGAGGCGCGCCGCATCGATGCCGCTTGCCTGCGCGAGGCCGACCGCCTCGGCGATTGCCGTAACCGTGGCCGTCACGATCGCCTGATTGCAAAGCTTCGCGGTCTGCCCGGCGCCGGCGTCGCCCATGTGCGTGATGCGCGACGCGTACGTGTCGATCAACGGCCGCACCGCATCGAGATCGGCCGCACGGCCGCCCGCCATCACGGCGAGCGTGCCGGCCTGCGCGCCCGGCACGCCGCCCGACACCGGCGCGTCGACCCAGCCGACGCCGAGCTCAGCCGCGCGCGCCGCATAGTCGCGCGTCGCGGCCGGCGCAATGCTCGAATGATCGACGATGCGCTGCAGCCGCCGGGCCGACGCGTCGCCCGCGAGCAGGCCGTCGGCGCCGAATACGACGTCGCGGACCGCGCGCGTGTCGAGCACGCAGACGAATACCGTCTCGACACGCTGCGCGAGTTCACGCGGCGTATCGACGACCTGCGCGCCTTCCGCCGCGAGCGCCTCCGCTTTCGCACGCGTCCGGTTCCACACGCTGACGCGATGCCCGGCCGCCAGCAGATGCCGAATCATCGGCGCGCCCATCAATCCCGGTCCGCAAAATCCGACTTCCACGATTGTCCTCGTCTCCGATAAGGGTTGCACTTGCCGCCCATCATACCTATCACTCAAGAAGCCGGACACGCGCGACGCCGCTTCGGGCGCGCGGCTTGCGCCGGCGCTGTCACCGACATTCCAGGGAGTGCATCATGAGCGACCACGTCTACAAGTTGATCGAGCTGACCGGTTCGTCGCGGCAATCGTGCGACGACGCGATCCGCAACGCGATCTCGAAGGCCGGCAAGACGCTGCACAACCTCCACTGGTTCGAGGTGACCGACACGCGCGGCCACATCGAAGGCGATCAGGTGATCCACTGGCAGGTGACGCTGAAAGTCGGCATGCGTCTCGACGACTGACCGACGCCCCGCTACACACCGCGCCGCACCGCTACACGCGCTTCGCCGCACCGCTGGACGCGCACCGCCGCATGCACGCGGCGGCGCGCGCCGCGCTCGTCTTCTCTCTCCGTTCCGGCCGTCGCCGCGGCCCGGCCGGCGCCCATCTGCGGGTATCCATCTCTTGACGCTGGTTTTCGTTCATATTAAAAACCATATACCCCCAACGCCCCTCGATCAGCCCAGACATATAAACCGGAGAAATCATGAGTCAGCAACGCGAGGCGATCGACACGTACCTCTTGCGCGTCTTGCACACCCTGTTGATGGAGCGCAGCGTCACGCGCGCGGCCGTCAAACTGAATCAGTCGCAGCCGGCCATCAGCGCCGCGCTGCGACGCCTGCGCGACATCACCGGCGATCCGCTGCTGGTGCGCGGCAAGTCCGGCATGGTGCCGACCGAGTACGGGCTGCGTCTCCTCGAGCCCGTCCAGAACGCATTGCGCGAAATCGAACGGATCAAGTTCCAGCAGCACAACTTCGATCCGGCCACGTCGATCCGCTGCTACCGGATCGGCTGCCCCGACTATCTGAACGTGCTGTTCGTGCCGACCGTCGTCGAACGGTTCCGCCAGGCCGCGCCGAACGCGACGCTCGAATTCCATTCGCTCGGCCCCGCATTCGACTACGAACTCGCGCTCGAGGACGGCAAGCTCGACATCGTCGTCGGCAACTGGCCGGAGCCGCCCGAGCAGCTTCACCTGTCGAACCTGTTCGTCGACGAGATCGTCTGCCTGATGAGCAACACGCACCCGTTCGCGAAACGCGGCGGGCTGACGCTCGACCAGTACCTGAACGCGCCGCATCTCGCGCCGACGCCGTACTCGGTCGGCCAGCGCGGCGCGATCGACGTGCATCTCGCGCGCGAGCGGCTCAAGCGCCACGTCGTCGTCACGCTGCCCTACTTCAATCTCGCGCCGTACGTGCTCGTGAAGTCGGACCTGATCTTCACGACGACGCGGCTGTTCGCCGATCACTACGCGAAATTCCTGCCGCTGTCGGTCGTGCCGGCGCCGCTCGATTTTCCGCCGATGCAGTACTACCAGCTCTGGCACGAGCGCTGCCACTACTCGGACGAGGTGCGCTGGCTGCGCGGCCTCGTCGCCGAAGCGACGCGCACGCTGACCGAACCGTAAGCGGCTGCGCGGCAAACGCCGCGCACCTCGCGCGTGCACGCGTCGCGCGTCGCGCGTCGTGCGGCGGTCGCGGCGGTGTTCAAGACCGCCGCCGCGCCGACTAGCGCGACGCTTCGACGAGCGCCTTCGCGAGCGCGTTGTGACGTTCGATCACGGGCGGCAGATCGAGCGTCGCGAGCCGCCCTTCGCGCACGACCACCTTCCCGTTCACGACCGTATAGGCCGTCTGCGACGGCGCGCAGAACACGAGCGCCGCGACCGGATCGTGCAGCGCGCCCGCGAACAGCGGCTGACGCAGGTCGAACGCCGCGAAGTCGGCGGCCATGCCCGGCTTCAGCGCGCCGATGTCGTCGCGGTTCAGCACCTTCGCGCCGCCGAGCGTCGCGATCTCGAGCGCTTCGCGCGCGGTCATCGCATCGGGGCCGAAGCCGACCCGCTGCAGCAGCAGCGCCTGCCGCACTTCGGCGACCATCTGCGCGCCGTCGTTCGATGCCGAGCCGTCGACGCCGAGCCCGACCGGCACACCCGCGAGCCGCATCTTCTTCACCGGCGCAATGCCGGACGCGAGCCGCATGTTCGAGCACGGACAGTGCGCGACGCCGGTGCCCGTGCGCGCGAACAGGCCGATGCCCGCGTCGTCGAGCTGCACGCAGTGCGCATGCCAGACGTCGTGTCCCACCCAGCCGAGATCTTCCGCGTATTCGGCCGGCGTCATCCCGAACTTCTCGCGGCTGTACGCGATGTCGTTGACGTTCTCGGCAAGGTGCGTGTGCAGCGACACGCCGTACTCGCGCGCGAGCAAAGCGGCGTCGCGCATCAAGCCGCGGCTCACCGAAAACGGCGAACACGGCGCGACGACGACGCGCAGCATCGCGTAGCGGCCGTCGTCGTGATAGGTCTCGATCAGCCGCTGCGCGTCGCGCAGGATGTCGGGCTCGCGCTCGACGACCGAATCCGGCGGCAGCCCGCCGTCGCGCTGGCCGACACTCATCGCACCGCGGCTCGCGTGAAAGCGCATCCCGATTCGCTGTGCGGCCGCGATGCTGTCGTCGAGCCGGCTGCCGTTCGGATAGATATACAGATGATCGCTCGACGTCGTGCAGCCCGACTGCAGCAGTTCGGCCATCGCGGTCAGCGTCGAGACTTCGATCATCTCGGGCGTCAGGTTCGCCCAGATCCGGTACAGGTTCGTGAGCCAGCCGAACAGCTCGGCGTTCTGCGCGGCCGGCACCGCGCGCGTGAGGCTCTGATACATGTGATGGTGCGTGTTCACGAGCCCCGGAATCACGAGATGCCCGCGCAGATCAAGCACCTCGTCCGCGGTATCGGGCAGTTCGGCGCTCGGGCCAACGGCGACGATCCGGTTGTCTTCGATGTAGAGCCCCGCGTCGCGCAGTTCGCGCCGCGTGTCGTCCATGGTCACGAGCACGTCGGCGTGCTTGACCAGCAAGGTGGTCGGGCGGGATGGGGAGGATTGCGGCGCGCGTGCGCCGGCGTACTGCTCGAGGTTCATGCGTTCTCCGCGTCGGTCTGCCCCCGACCGCTTGCGGGGGCGCTCACAAAGCCGTTCGAACGCTGCGTCGTGGCACGCTCCGGTGCCTGCGTCCGTTCGAACGCCCTGGCCCGGTTACCCGGCGTGCTCGCCGTCTTCGGGGTGCGGCGCCGGCCGTCGGCCGACGCGCACGGCGGGAGGATCGCCGATGCGCGCGCCGCGCACAATGCGCGATCACGAATACCGGGCTTCACGGTCGCGATATGGTACGCCGCGCAGCGGCCCCGCGCAGGGCCGCGCCCGCGCGCGGCAGGCCGCGCCGGCAAGGCGTCGACAGCCGGTCATGCGCGGCGCATTATCTTTGCTATCGCGCGCGTATTTGCCGCAGGAACCTTCTTACAATGCCTGCACGGCGCTCGCTTCAACTTCGCCGACGGGTATGTAGCCACGTGACGTGGAGCCTCGATCCGCCGCACTGTCATTGGATCGAGCCGCCGCCGAACATCGCATTCACACAAGGACAATTGCGAATGGGAAAGCTCACTACCCACGTACTCGATACGGCGAACGGTCGTCCGGGCGCCGCACTCAAGGTGGACCTCTACGCGCTGGACGGCGACTCGCGCCGCGCGATCAAGACCGTGCTGACCAATAGCGACGGCCGCTGCGACGAACCGCTGCTCGAAGGCGCCGCGCTCACCGCCGGCGAATACGAACTCGTGTTCCATGCCGGCGACTACTTCGCGTCGCTCGGCGTGAAGGTGCCCGAACCCCGTTTCGTCGACCGCGTCGTGCTGCGTTTCGGCATCGCCGATCCGGGCGCGCACTATCACGTGCCGCTGCTCGTGTCGCCGTGGTCGTACAGCACCTATCGCGGCAGCTGACACACGCATCGGCTGCCCGCATCAAGACAACGATCTGAGTCTGGAGGAGTTTCATGGAAGGCTTCATCACCGACTGGCTGAACCTCGCGCTGCGATGGCTGCACGTCATTGCAGCGATCGCGTGGATCGGCGAGTCCTTCTACTTCGTCGCCCTCGACAACAGCCTGAAACCGCCGACCGACGCGAACCAGCGCAAGCGCGGCGTGTTCGGCGAGCTGTGGCACGTGCACGGCGGCGGTTTCTACAACATGCAGAAGTACACGGTCGCGCCGCCGGAAATGCCCGAAGACCTGCACTGGTCGAAGTGGCCGTCGTACACGACCTGGATGTCGGGCTTCTCGCTGTTCTTCGTGCTGTACCTGCTCGCGCCGAATACCTATCTGATCGACAAGAGCGTGCTCGACATGGGCCCCGTCGTCGCCGTCGCTTCCGCGCTCGGCTTCCTGATGGCCGGCTGGATCGTCTACGACTCGCTGTGCCGCCTGCTCGGCACCAACGATCGCGTGCTCGGCATCTGCGTGGGCATCTACGTCGTCGTCGCGGCCTACCTCGCGTGCCATATCTTCGCCGGCCGTGCCGCGTATCTGATCGTCGGCGCGATGCTCGCGACGATCATGTCGGCGAACGTGTTCTTCGTGATCATTCCCGGCCAGCGCAAGATGGTCGACAAGATGCTCAAGGGCGAAGAGCCGAACCCGATCTACGGCAAGCGCGGCAAGCAACGCTCGGTGCACAACACCTACTTCACGCTGCCGGTCGTGTTCGCGATGCTGTCGAACCACTACGCGATGACGTACGCGAACAAGTACAACTGGGTCGTGCTCGTGCTGATCATGCTGGCCGGCGCGCTGATCCGCCAGTTCTTCGTGATGCGTCACCGCGGCCAGCAGCTGTGGTATCTGCCGCTCGGCGGCGTCGCGCTCATGGCCGGCGCGCTCGTGTGGACGATGCCGAAGCCGGTCGCGCCCGAAGCGCAGGCGGCGAACGCACCGAAGATCGCGGTCAAGGACATCATGCCGATCCTGCAGCAGCGCTGCGTCGAGTGCCACTCGTCGAAGCCGACGCTGATGGGCAGCGCGCCTGCCGGCGTGATGTTCGACACGCCGGACGAAGTGTCGAAGAACGCGCAGCGCATCTACGAGCAGGCCGTACGCCTGAAGACGATGCCGATCGGCAACGTCACGCACATGACCGACGACGAGCGGACCAAGCTCGCCGCGTGGTTCGAGGGTGGCGCGGTGAAGTAAGCCGCCGCGCGCCGGGCGACGAACGAAGTCCGGCGCGATTCTCTCCGTTCTCGGGGCCCGGAAACGGGCCCGTTTTTTTGCCTGCGGCGTTTGTGGCAAATGTGCTGCGGGCGGTTGTCGACGTGTCGTGTCTTGTCTTGTCGTGATCGTACGCAGCAACACGCCGTGTGCAACGCGGTGCGACGCTCGCATCCGAGATCGCGAGACTTCATCCGCAAGCCAGTCGCGCCACGCGACGATGCGCCGATCGCCAAACGAGGGGCCTGTCAGGAATTTTGTGTTTAAGGCATAACATGCTCCCAAGGAGAG
>NZ_JBQYLP010000102.1:0-14380 GCF_052683555.1 Burkholderia sp. BC1 | reverse complement strand
GCTACGTCTGCGATGACCGCCGAGCCGAATAAATCAGCGTTTCCCTAGCGGCGACATGTAGTAGTAATCGAGCTTCTTTGCCATGCGCCCGATGATGTCGATCTGGCGTTCATTCAGTCCGATTGCACGGTACTGAGCGGCAGATTCTTCGTTGCCGCGAATCTCTGGATTCGCCAACAGAATCTTCGTCGGGCAGCTCTCGTACAGCACGTCGCGAATTGCGCTTTTTCCAACGTCAGAAAGGGACTGCGTAGCAAACAACACGACGCAGTTGGCCTTTCGCAAGACTTTTAGCCACTCCTTGATCTTCTCTTGGAACAGAGGGTGATTGAGCATCAACCACGCCTCATCGAGCACTAGCAGCGTCGGCGAGCCGTCCAGGCCGCGCTCAACGCAACGAAACAGATACAGCAAGACAGGAATTGCAAAGCGATCACCCATCTTCATAAGGTGCTCCATCTCGAACACCACGAAGCGATCAAGCGTAATGCTGTCCGATTCCGCCTCGAGCATTGCGTTGTTTCCGTCGAGCGTATACGGCTTGAGTGCTTCTCGTAACGCCTCGTCAGCGAGCTGTTGCACGAACGAAGTCATGGATCGACGACCAGCGTAAGAGTCATCGGCAATAATTCGCATCGCGTTGCGGATCGTCGTGCGATGCTCGGGCAGCACCACGAATTTTTGCAGCATCAGAAGCGTTTCGATGTAATCCTCGGCCCAAGCGCGCTCGGCAGGCTTATGCACGTTGCCCAATGGACACAAGTGAATTTCGCTTTCGTGCTCGCCGCCGATGTCGAAATACGTCCCCTGCACTCCGTGACACAGAATGAAAGACGAGTAGCCTTTCTCGAACTTCCGCACCTTCGCCCCCGGATACCTCAAGAATGCCTGTTCGATCAACTCCAGGTGCGTCGACTTGCCCGCGCCCGTAGGCCCCATCATCAGCGTGTGGCCGAGGTCATCGATGTGCAAGTTGAACCGAAAAGGGGCGTTGCCCGTCGTCTTTGCCATCAGTAGCGGTGGGCTCTTCGGCGGGTAGAACGGGCATGGATTCTCGCTCAAACCCGGCCACGTAGCCGTCGTCGGGATCAGATGCGCCAAATTCAGAGAATGCAGAATCGGCCGCCGCACGTTCTCGTACCCGTGGCCCGGCAGCGTGCCAAGATACGCCTCAACGGAATTCACGTCCTCAAGGCGACACGGAAAGCCGAGGTCCGAAATCGCGGTAATGCAGTCCTCGACACTCTCCTTCAGTTGCACAAGGTCTTCATCCATGAGGAGCACGACACTCGTGTAGTGCCCGTAGCGCACTAAGCCGGAGCCGGCCTCCGACATCGCGGTCTGAGCGTCGGCTGTCATTTCAAGCGCGTCCTGATCGATCGGCCCGGACGTCGAATTGCTCACCTGGTCGCGGAATCCACGTACCTTCTGACGCCATTTTTTCCGCAGTTTGCCGAGCAGCGACTTCCCCTCCTCCGGATTCATGAAAATGAACCGAGTGCTCCACCTATAGGAAATCGGCAGCGTGTTCAGCATGTTTAGGATTCCCGGGTAACTCGTCGCCGGAAAGCCCTCAATGGAAATCGCCCGCACGTGCTTCCTGCCAACGCGCGGCGTATTGCCGCCAGTGAAATCCTGACTTCCGATGATCGCGTCATACATGACGCCCGGTGGAGGCTTGACGATGTGTTGCCGGACACCCGTCACGCAGTAGTGCAGATATCCCGCGAGATGGTCGATCACCACCATCGAACCGTCCGCCCGGCTTTCGACCACTTGATCGGTTATTCGTGTGATCCCCTCGAACAGGGTTCCGAGGCGCGACTGAAGCTGATCCAGTTGGTCTTTGAACTTCGCCACCATCTGGTCTTGCAGCGACACACGGCTGATATTCAAGTCGGCACTCTTCTCGAACATCATCGCCGTTGCCTTGCTCTGCAACTGAAGCGGAGGAAGATACGTGAATATCATCGCGTAGACGCTTTCGAAGTGCGCCCCTTCCTGGTTGTACTGGGACTGTCGTTCGAGATCCATCAACGCCGCAACCGGGACCGGAAAATGGTTGTTTTCCGGATACCCGACAGCAGACGCGCGGATGGCGTCGACATGCACCATCCAACCCGAACCAAAGCGCCGCAGCGCGTCGTTGAGCCGCGCGGCGATCGCTTCCAGTTCGCCGTTGCTGGCCGATTCCGTGTCGGTTCCCCGATAGAAGAAACCCGCGATCAGCTCGCCACCCTTGCCCTGCATAATGCCGGGCTCGAGCGGACGAGCATAGCGCAGAAGATCTGCAAGACCCTGCGCCTCGTCCCGATATTCCTTCTGCATCCCTGCCCGGCCAGCCGCCAATGCGTACCCCACGATGCCGACAACCATCAGGCCGATCATGATCCAGAAACCGCTCATCGCTCGCCCCTTATTTGAAGTCCTTGTATGTGGGCATCGGCGCGTGCAAACGCCCTCGCGCGGGGTAATACGACCGATACTTCAGCGACCGCCGGACCACCTTTGACATGAGTGGGTCTTTGAGAGCCATGAAGCGCATGAGAGAAAGCCAAATTCCCCATAGGATTACTCCAAGCGGTATCCCGTAATAGAGCGAATACCGCATCGTCGTGATGAAGCCGAGATAAATAGAGACGAGAAGTCCGCCCACCACCAACCCGCGCTCGCCACCCATGAACATCATGTAGCGCACGCCGGACGCGTGGATGGTCACCTGAGTCAGTTCACTCCGATGGTCCGCACCCATCGCCGTCCCCAATCAGACCGAGCAGGCGCTCGACCCTGCACCCAGCTTCGTCGCGATCCAGCCGACGAATGCCGCGCCACCAACGACCAAGCAAATCGCCATCACAATGTTCACGACTTTCTTCAGGATCCCGGTCAATTCCTCGCCGAAAAGAAAACCGAGACCGGCTGCAGCGAACGCAATCGTGCCGACCGCGATCGGCGTCGCCCCCTTGAACCAGCCGGCAACACCGCAGAGCGCCCCGTCCCACGGCGCGGAGTTGTCGCTGACGGACTGGGCCGCGGCCGCGCCGGCATAACCGGCCAGGATCAACGCGGCGTACAGATTTGACGGCGAGAGCTTGCCCCTCACAAAGCGAAGGAAGCTCGCTCCGTTGCGCCGAACGCGCGCGATCGCTTCGCGAGACAACGCAGCAACACGGATCTTGACGATGTTGGTTTTCATGCATACTCCTTTTAAAAAATCATCAAACATAATGAAGAATGTACTTCTGCTTTTCGACGTCATACCCCTCGATGACGGCCAGCTCCCGCACCTTTCTGCCAGCGTCGATACCCGTCTCCTTTTCGATGAAAATACATAGGTCGATCGCATTCGAAATGACCTGCGGATTGGCCTTGATACCTTCGTTTTCCTCCATCAGTTGACCCACACGAACCAACCCGTCTTCACAGTCGTTCGCGTGAATCGTCGCGAGCCCACCCGGGTGCCCCGTGTTCCACATCTTCAGAAGCGCCAACACTGCCCCATCGCGAACTTCGCCCACGATGATCCGGTCCGGCCGCATCCTCATGGTTGCTTTAAGAAGGCGCGTCATACTGACGTCGGCGTTGGAGCGCATTTGGACGAAGTTATCGGCCGCGCACTGAATCTCCCCGGTGTCCTCGATCAGCACGATCCGATGGTCAGGCGTGAGCTTCGCAATTCCATCCAAAATCGCATTGACTAGCGTGGTCTTGCCGGAGCTGGTCGAGCCGATAACAAGAATGTTTTTGCGTTGACGGATTGCGAGACGGATGATGTCTCCGTGTGACAGGCCCTTAGCAGCATCCACGAAGCTCGCGGTGCGCCGCCGCCGCGCATTCAAGGGATCGTCACGGTGAGTGATAATCCCGCGTTTTTCGTAGTCATCGATGGTGAAGATCAATGACGCCTTTTTTCGAATCGCGAATGCTGGAGCTGCGACGACCGGCCAAATCAGTCCTTCGAACCGACTCCCGTCCAGAGGTAGCTCCCCCTCGAGGATTGGCTCTTTAATCGTGACCGACGTTCGCAGCATCTCCGCGATACCGTTGAACAGACTTTCGGCCGTGATCGCGGACATCTTCTGCCCCGTATCGAACATACCGCGGCCCAGTTCGTCGAGGAATATCCGCCCGTCTGGATTGAGCATTACCTCGATGATCTTCGGGTTGCTCAACGCATCAAGGCACGTCGGTCCCAAATCCCGACGCAACCCTGTCATCTTTCGCTCGCGCGCCTGTTCTGACAGAGCTCGAGGCGCACTGTCGTTCCTCGGCGCGGCAAAGTTGGAAGTTTCAGCCCGGTCCATCTATGTTCCCCGATCAATTCCCAGCGGCCCGGCGTCATGCCGCTCACTGCAGTTATCGTAACCGCCACTTTTGAATAGCACAATGATATCATTCTATCACTGATCGTAAGAACATTTCTGACGTCAGAAAATTTGTCATGCCGGCTCCACCATCTTTTTCAGAGGCTGATGGCTATGAGACTTAAACCGCTATTTGTTGTACTTCTCGCCGCGCTTTTCTCCGGTAACGCCGCGCACGCTGCGTTCTTCGTCAGCGACGACGCTCCGACCGTCACCGCATCTCATCCGGAGGCAGCTCGCCGCGAGACAACAGCTTATGTATCGTTCTACGGGAACCGTCCGTCTCGTGCTGGAAGAAACACACTCCAAAACCTTTCGAGCGCCGCTCTGGCCGCCGACTCCATCGCCATTAACGCGTACGGGAAAACGCGCGCGCAACTGGCAATCGCAAAACGCCGTGTCGCGGCCCTAAAAGACTGGTTCGTGAAGCAAGGAGTACCCGAGCCCAAGATCCAGGCGTGGTCTGAACTCGATCCCGAAGACGATGCGACCGATAACGATGTACAAGTCGTGCTCAGGTCGTCACTTCTCATTCCGACGCAAGACGCCATAGCCAGCGCTACGCTGTCGACCCCCGCAGCGGCGCCGGCGGCACCGCCGCAGCGCTCCACAACTGGCGCGGTGATGAATGACCAGGTACGCCTAGAAATCGCCCGCCGGCTCATGGCGATGGCTCAGAGCAAGATCATTTCACAGGAAGATGCAGTGCGGCTCGTATCCGACTTCCTCACTGCGAACGCCCCACAAGCTGCACCGCAACTCGCGGCCCGAGTCTCACCCTCCGCCGCTGTCCCGGCCCCTATCGCGCAGATCGTCCCGATCACGGACGTGACCCGTACATGGACCCTGATAGCGAATCAATCGCTGCAGGAAAATCTGCGGCAATGGGCAAAGGTGGCTGGTTACTCTGAGCCGGAGTGGGCTGCATCGAACCCGTATCAAGTGACCTACAGCTCTCCCTATACCGGCACGTTCCTTGAGGTACTCCAGCAGCTTTCGACAATTGTCCCTGGACTTGACTTCCAGGTGTCGCAGTCGCGGCACACGCTTCGCGTCGTCGACGCAAAACACTGAGCGGAGGACGCTATGCCGCTCTTCATCGCGCTGCTGATGTTCGTGTCTTTCGTAACCGATTTCGAGGGAGCGGTATTGACTCGCGCGCAGAACGCGCGCATCTCGCAGGAGGCCAACGTAGTCGGCGACAGTATGCGCGTGTATCGGAACTACGTGCAGCAATACGCGATCGCAAATTCGACCTTCACTGGCCAGGTGCCCGATAGCGTATTGCCCACGTGGTACGTGCGTCCCACATCCGTCAACAACTACGTTAGCAACGGCGCGGTATACGTCTACAATACTGCGCCGCCGCAAGGCCTGGTTACAGCGATCGCGACCCGCAGCTCTTACCTCATCACTGTAGGAACGAACGTAAATGGCCATCTTGTCGGCCCGTCGATCGGCCCTGCCAGCCCATCCGTCAGCATTCCCGCACAAGTGCCGCAAGCCAGCGTCGTTATAACCCCTTAGAAGCCACGCAAAGCCCTCCCCCGCCTCAAGAGAACATTCGTCTTTGTCGTCAGTGTGATAACTGGTGCAGGCCATCATTCCGACTATAGTCGGATGATGACTATTGTCTGAACCGCGACAATTTTGGCTGACAATTCTCAGCCAACATGACCAACCCAAACCGAGCCTTCGGCAAAGTTCTACGCGAACTGCGAACTGCACGAAAAGCGACTCAGGAATCCCTCGGTTACGCCGCCGGTCTCGATCGCACCTACATTTCGATGCTTGAACTGGGCCAACGTAACCCAACGCTCGTCACCATGTTGGCGCTTTGCGGTGCGCTCCAAATATCGTTCACCGAGCTAGCCGTGAAGATCGAGGCAGGGCTCGCTGCTGACCGTCAGTAGCCACGCAAACAACTGCACCGAACTGCCGATCGGTGCCCCGCCTGGAGCGCAATCCCGGGCAGCAAGCGCTCCCTCGGTATCGTCGGCCGTGCCAGATCTTTCCGTTTAGGCCGTTGCGCTGCCGAAGAATGTGAATCACGTTCCCGTAAACCCCGCCGGCGATCGCGAAATCAGACATGCTTTCCGCCTTACTGGCTTCCGGCCGGGTGCGGGCCCAATGGGCTCAAATTGACTTAGCGCCGCGCCGCAATAACGGGAATCCCAATCTGATCAACGACCTGCGCCACGAGGTGCTTTGCCCCGGACGGCGTGAGATGCGCATCATCGAACGCAACGATCTCGCCCTTCCCTTCACCGATCCTCGTCTTGCAACCCCGCGCGTCGCAGAGTGCGCGATAGCTATCCACGAACCCAACGTGCTGGGCGGCTGCAACCGCCGCGACTGCGGCGTCAATTGTCGCGAATGACTCGTCCAGATCAAATGACGACCGAGACGGCAAAGTCTGGTGTCCGTTCTTGCGCCAGTAGGCCCAGTACACGTTCGGCAGCTTGTCGTGCCAATGCGGGACGGCGCCTACCATGACAATCTTCCCAACCCCCACCGCGCGGAGTGCCGCAATTGTATTGGGCATTTTTTCCAGGTCGTCTTGCGACCAATTCGCCTGTAGCACCACGAGCTCCGGCTTCAACTGCCGGATTGCCTCGACCGACTGCTCGTGGATCGCCGCGCAGCGCGGCGATCGAGCATCTGCAGGCAGAAGCGGAGGGCAACCGGAAGCCGTGTACTGCGCCAATCGAAATGCATACTGGCGCTGAAGGCTCTCAATCCCCGGGTAGAGCGACGCCGCGAAAGAATCGCCCCATAGCAGCACGAGTGGACCCGTGCCAGCGCCCTGACACACGTCGGGGAACTGCGGTTTATCGTCGCCATCACGAAAGCACACTTTCTCCCGCCATGCTGTCTTGACGTCGAAGTCCGTCGACGTGAACCGCCCCGCCATCGCGGTCAGACGAAACGCCATGCCATCCCGGCGATACGTGTTGGCACCGGCGAGACCCACACACAGCATCACGACACACAACATCGTGACAGCCCAACGCGGCTTCCTGATTGACACGCGGATCGGCTTTTCGACCAGATACGTTGTCAGGAAGGCCAGAACGATACTCGCCGCGACAGCGGCCAAACGAAATACTACCGAGGGCGTCGCCGCATCCAGAATTCGCCCGAAGACCAGAAGCGGCCAGTGCCACAGGTAAAGCGGATAGCTGACGAGGCCGACCTGCACCAAGACTTGCCGCGAGAGCAACGCGCGGTTCACCGTAGCTCGAGGCCCCGCGGCGATCAGGAGTGATGCACCCAGCACCGGCAGGAGCGCCCACCACCCCGGAAAGATTCTTTTCTCGTTGATCAGGACGACGGCAACAGCGATCATCCCGGCTCCGATGACCGAGATCGCGTTCACCCAGCGACCAACCTCCAGTCGCTTCACGTTCTGCAGCCAGGCCAGAGCGCAACCGGTCATCAGTTCCCAGAATCGTCCGCTCGGCAAATAGAAGGCCGCGACCGGATGCGTCTGCACGCTCACGATGTTCACGACAAACGACGCGATCCAAAGTAGCGCAATTGCAATCAGCGGGCCGCGCCGAAATTTGAACGCGATCCAGAACGCGATCGGCAGGACGATATAGAACTGCTCCTCCACACCTAGCGACCATAGATGCAAAAGCGGTTGTTTCTCCGCCTGCGTGGCGAAGTATCCGGCTCCTTTCCATAGCACGATGTTGGAAACAAATCCGGCGCCCCCCGCGATTTGTGCGCCCAGCTGCTTGAATTCATCAGCCAGAAGCTCGAACCAACCGAACGCGTAACACGCCGTCAGCACGAGCAGCAGGGCTGGGAAGATTCGGCGGATCCGCCGCGCATAGAATGATCGGTAGGTGAACGAGCCCGCGGCAAATTCCCTGAGAAGAATCGATCCGATAAGGTAGCCCGAGATGACAAAAAAAATGTCCACCCCGACAAAACCGCCGGGTAAGAGAGACGGGAAAGCGTGGAACAGGACCACGACACTGACGGCAACGGCGCGCAGGCCGTCGATATCGGCCCGGTAGCTCACGCCGGGATGGCTCATGGGAGCTACCGACCGCGCGGCAACAGGATTCATGCTATTGGAGATTTAAATGGAGTGGGCGGACAGGGCCGTCCGCCCAAAGAGCCGCAATTGTAGCGGCATTTACTGCGCGCATATCGCATGGGCGATGCATGACCCCCCGTTATTCTCTGCGCAGTAGTAGCTATTGCCGCTTGGCTGACACTGGCGAGGAGCAATTTCGCGGCCATCCCCGCCGCGATTGATATCGCAGCTGCCGCCCGTCAACGTGTAACCACTAGGGCATGAGGCCCATGCAGTCGGCTGCCAACCGCCCGAATCGACCTGAACGACGTTCGATAGGCCGCCTCCTGCCTTCTGCCACACGCCCCCTGCGCAGATAACGAGCCCCTTCAGCGTCGATTGATCACGCCGCACAGAGGCCTCCTGCGAGCACCCGCTACCAGGCCACGCCGATGCGTAGATGTAATTGTCGCCATCCGAATAGAACCCCCCGGTTACTTCCAATTGGCCGCTGCCACCACCACCACCGACGATCGTTCGACCGCCAGACCACGGCTGAAGATAGAGCGTCCCGTTGGCATTTACCTCCAGTTGGCCCGCACCGAGGACCGCCGCCCCATTTGCGTTCAAGTTTACATTCCCCGAGTTGGTCGTGAGTTGCCCATTCGCCGTCACATTTCCATTGGCGACGACATTGCCGGATTGGTCAACGGTAAACAACTGCGCGTTCCAAGCGCTATTCACAAGCCGTAAAGTGCCGTTCAAGCTTTCGAGATAGATGGTTTGGCCATTTGCGCCCACCAGACCGAGCACCCCACCCTCCGGCACCTGGTTGAAGCCGATGACCTTCCCATTCGCCAAAGTGACTGATGGCGCACCGTATCCGCCGTTGGAGAGAACCTGCAAACTCTGCGAGCTGATGAGATTCGCGTTATTGACATTATTGTTGTTCATGTCGATCGCAGTTTCCATCTGATTCGCCTGCGGATTACCAGGCACGACAACTCGCGAGAGATAGTTCGATACCGCCGACGCGTTCTGAAAAAAACCTGCGGCGGCCAGGTGTCCTCCGCCCGGAGAACCCCCGAAATTCGACAGTACCGCGTTCCAGCCCCCCATTGCTCCCGTTGCGTTAGTCGGCGTGAGGCTCGATACAAAGCCGCCCGCTCCACCGATCATCTTTGCAATGCTACGTAAATCGCCCTCGCCGATGGTACTTCCACCTGTCGTGAGCACCATCAAGTCGATCTGTCCAGATGGTTCCTTGTAGAACCGGAGCGAGTATTGCTGTCCATACACGTTGGTTTGGCTGATCGTCGTCGTGCCACCCATAAAGGTAGCCCACGGGTACGTGGCCGTTGGGTTCGCTGCGGCCTGCACTGTCGTGTAGTTCTGGTTGAACCACGTCAACGCCTGCTGAAATACGGTGTTCAGGTTGTCCGCGGCGTTCTGGTTGTCCTTCCGGTCAGCATCGGCTTTAAGCCATGTCCCTACGCTAACCATTGCGACCAGTAGTACCGCCATCACGACAACCGCTTCGAGCGAGATCACGCCGCGTTGCCGCGACGGAGCCCACGGGCTTCTTTGCCGTGCTACACGACTTGTCTTGGGTTGGCGCGAAACGCTCGCCATACAGGGGTGCGCTGTCTTCATTTTCCCTTCCTGGACACCCATGCCGACGCGTTTGCTTGGTGTTCGATGTCCTGCTTAAGACCGGCAAAGTTGCCTTCTCGAATTTTCGCCTTCACGGAGTCGTTGTCCTTGACGACCAGCACCTTGGACCGCAGCCGTTTTGCATACTGTCCGGGCCTCGGTTGAATGCTATCGAGCGTCTGCCACACAAAAGCGGCTAACCCCTTCGCAATCACACTCCCCGCCTCTTCCATTCGCTGCACCGCGAGCGAATGCAGCCGCTCAATTCCGCCCTCTATGTCTTCACAATGCTGGGTTGCAAAAATGAGGTGTCCGTTGAGCCCCGCTCGCGCCGCTTCGGCCGCCGTATCAGGGTCTCGAATTTCACCCAGAAAAATGATTCCCGCGCCGCTCCGCAATCCAATGCGAAGCTGCTCCTGGTATCCGCCGTTTGCCGCGTTTGCCCAAACCTGGACTATCCGGCCGTTGCCGTGGCGACCTTCGAGGTTCAGCTCCGGCGGATCCTCCACGCCGAAGCCCAACCCCCCATATCGCTTCACGCGCTCGAGGAAGAGCGATCCTGCCGTCGAGGTCTTGCCCATCTTCATTTCACCGCCTATCAAGACGAGGCCACGAAGGCTTTTGTCCAGCAATACCTCCAGTACCGGGTCACTCAATCCCAACGCGCTAGGTGAGCGGACATCAGCGTGTGGTTGCCTCAGCGCGAACACCGTTTCATGCACGCCCGTGTACATCGTTACGCGATAGAGCACATCACCGACGGGAATCGAAAACTCGCGTGCCCGATTTGCCTTCGAGAAATGCACGCACGTTGCTCGGAGCGAGGCAATCTCCGGCCTGAGTTCCTCGGGGACCGGGACAAGGCCTTCGACGCCGTTGAGCCCGGAGATTTCACTGAAGCTCTCGCCGAGGTACAAATCAACAAACTCGATCGAATTGATCCTATTCACGCCGGCCGCCCTCTACCTTTACTTGGTACTCGTCCAGAGAATGGTGCTCGGATCCGTCGTGCAAGCCGCCTGCGCCGTCGCCGTAGCGATGGCTCCCGTACTTGCCGCGCCACTGTTGACGGAGACGGAATCAAACTGCCCGTTCTGCGACACCGATGAGACGATCTTGATGCAGCTCTTCTGTGGGACACCCGGATCGCTCAATGTGAACCCCATGCCCGTGCTCTTGATAGCGTATGCCTGTCCCCAGTTGTTCAAAATCTGCCCGCCGTTCACAGCCATGTTGCCAGGCACTTTGCCCATTGCGATCAGCGTCGCCGACAAGTCGGTGCCAGCAGCACCGTAGCCCGCTGCAGTCTTGATTTCCCGGATCGCGCCGTACAACGACTGGACGTTCCCACCCTCGGTCGTGTTATCCGTGCCCAAGAACAACTGGCCGATCCGCGATCCTCCCCACACGAGCAACACGAGGATGATTGCAATTACAACGATCGCTTCGATCGAAATGATCCCGCGTTGATTACGATGACCGCGCACCTTCCCCTTCGCGCCACACGGTTTTCCCACGTCCCGAATACCTTCGGTGACCGTAGCGATTGCGGCGACCCTCTCGGAATTCGTCTCGAACTGCTGCATGATCCCACCTCCATTGACTGAAATAAATATACTACTCTGACCAATCCGACAGCTGCCCAATCACAGGCCACTCGTGAAGCTGTTCGTGACCCCGTTGGCGCCAGCGAGAATGAGCAAGATCAAAACACCTCCAAAGCCAATCGCCACTTGCTTGAATCCCGCCGCAAACTGTTCGAGGCGCTCGACCGTTTCGTCCATCCATTCGTCGGCAAACTGTCTCAGCTGCGACTCTCCGCCATCCATGCTGCCGATCAGTTTCACGTACGCAATTGAATCCCGGCTTGGGAAGTCGTACCCACACTCCTTCAGCGCCGAACCGAGATCCAGTCCATTCTTAACCCCAGCGAGCACCCCATCGATCCGCTCCCTCATGTAAGGGGACGCGCGTTCCGACATGTCCTCAAGAATCTCGACCTTCGATACTCCCGCCTCGAGAAGCACGCAGACGTTGTAAAGAAAAATAGCGCCCTGAACGATTCGGTACACGGTCCAGGGTGGAATCTTGTCGAGGTAATACCGTACTCTGCCGGTCAAGCGCGGCATGCTAACGATCGCGAATAGAACCAGTCCGATGCACCCCAGGAGCAGCATCTCTCCGTGCGCCGCGACGAAATCAGACATGTACTGCATCGCGTACGTGCTCGAATCCCAATACTCTTTCTTGCTTACGCGCAGGAGCTTGGGCATCACCGTTACGGAAATCTGGTAGAAGGTGACGCCCAAGGACAGCATAATGATGGACGGATACGTGACGGCATTGACCACGGCCTTCCGCATCGCAGTCTTCCGATTAATAATCTCGGCCGCTCGCGCAAGGGCCTCGGCCAATTTCCCGCTCGTGTCACCCGAGGCGATCGTGGAATGCTCGTCAAAAGGTGTCCAGCTCTGCAGGCGATCGGACAGACGTGTCCCCTCCTCCACTGCGATGAGACAGTCACTCGTCACCAATGCCTCAATACGATCCGGCGTTTTCCCGTCGTCGCTGTACACATCGTATTGAGCCTGCAACGCCTTCTTGAGAGACACACGATTGCGCAACAACAACGCCATCGAACGATAGAAATTGCGCCTAGCTTTTGCCGAGAACCACAACCGATACCACGCTGCGTTCAACCGCTCAGACAAAGAATCAAACATCGCTCGTCACCCGATCGTTAGCAGATCTTCATCGAGACCACAAACGGCTTCTTCACCCAAGTAAGGATCCACGATGCCCTCGTTGATTTTGTGGATCAGGTGCTGGCTCTTCGTCATACCGCCCATCTCTTTTACCCAGTAGGCTCGAGCGGCGCTTGAGCCTCCCTCCGCCGACCGGTAGATGTTCAGAAGCTTCTGATTTGTCAAGACCACCTCCGCCACGACGGTCCGATCCACCACTCCAATCCCGCCGCACACTTCGCAGTCCGGCTTGTTGCCCCGCACGAACACCGCGGAAGGAATGCAGAAACGCTCGACACGCTCGCACAAGTCGGGAGAGAGCTCCTTCGAATGCAGTTTGAACGGCCGCTTGCAAGCCGGGCAAAGGATGGGCGCCAGCGACTGGTTGATCACGCCTGTAAACAATGCTGCATCGGCAAGACGGCGTTCCGGTACTCCGAGATCCGCCAGACGATCAAATGTCGCAAATCCATCGCGCGCATGCGTAGTCGTCCACATCGGATGGCCAGTGAGTGCGGCATGAATTCCTGCAATCGCGGACGCGAGATCGCGGAGCTCACCCACCATGATGTAGTCCGGGTCCAGGCGCATCAGATTGCTGATCGACTTCGCCCAAGCCTCGGAAATTGCGTTCAGATCGTCCATGTTTGCGACGACCAACGGCGTTTGGACAGCTCCTTCAATAACGTACTCCAGAGGCTGCTCGACAGTCAGCAGATTTATCAGCCGATGGTGGAGGTTCAGCAACATCGACAGCACGACTTGCAATGACGTCGACTTTCCTGATCCGGTAACACCCGAGAAAATGTTGATGCCGCGACGACGCAGCATCTGCTGGATTGCTTCGATCTGACGCGCGTTATAGCCGAGATTCGCGAGCGTCTTTTGCTTCTTCATGTTGCCGTAAAGCAGACGCAACACCAGCAGGTTTCCGTACTCCATCGGCCTAGTAGCGATGCGAGCGCCATTGAGGCCCGCGGCCTTCAGAAATTCGCGAGAGAGCCGGCCGTCTTGCGTTTCGCGGTCGTTGTAGTTCGGTTCGGCAACGTCCGTCATCGACTCGTACATACAACGGCAGAGCGCCTGACCTTCTTCCGGGCTCAGCTCCATCTTCTCGAGCAGCAGGCCGTGAATCCGCATTTTGAGCAGCGTGCGCGTCTCATAGTTCAAAATGTGCAGATCGCTGGCGCCTTCCTTCACGCACTGCTTGATCAACCCGATCGCCCGAATCTGCATCTTGCTAACGTCGGCCTTCTCCCCTGCCTTCGATGCCGTCCCCGATAGCAGGTTCGCGAACTGTTCCAAATTCACGAACTTGCGCTCGAACTTGACGCCAAAGCCGTTCAACAGCGTCTCGTATGCACGGACGCCATGGTCGCTCTTGTACGACTCAACGACCACGAGTGTCCAATCTGACAAGAGTGCGACGGCGTGCCGCGCTGCTTCCGGGACTTCATACTGAGACCCTTCGGTCGAAATCACCTGTGCGTCGGGCGATTCAAGAACCGATACGTCGCTCATGTCCATGACACGCCTCCTAGGGAAACACTGATCAATTCGGCTTGGCGGTCATCGCTGACGAGGCCAAG
>NZ_JBQYLP010000101.1:0-14392 GCF_052683555.1 Burkholderia sp. BC1 | reverse complement strand
TCATCAACCTAACGGTGTCCGCGTGTCCTGAGTTACAGGGGCAACTCCAGTTACTTCGTGGATGCTTGCAATGTGCTTGATTGTGTAGATAAGCTCTTGACCAACATCAGGGGCAATTTGTCCTGCTGCTACTGCTTCTAGGATCACTTCGCATTTTTCGTGGTATGCCGCGTTACGGTCATACTGAAAGCTAACCGGTTGCAGTGTTGTTTTAGGAATCGGTACAGCAGTCTTAATAACAATCTCGATCATGTCCTTGTTGTTATTAACGAATGCCTCACTGACAATATGCTCATACAGGTCATCCTCTGACCAGTTCATTTTCTTTTTAAGAGCATTCAGGATTTTTGTTTTGCTTGATTTGCCGCGCGTATTACCCGGTGTTGGTTGATTACCGGGACCAAAGGCATTTGATGGGGCGTTAATATTAGCCATTTGATTTCCTCGTGCATTCGCCAACTGGTAGAAGTGGCGAGGTTTTCTTCTATTTAGTTACGAGGAATTTTGACTAATCTGTGTGGTTATGTAATCGTATGATTAAGCAAACGGAATAGTGTTTGCGAAGTTAATTCACGACCGTCACCTGAATGAAAAAGAGCCCAGCGTCATAACTGGGCTTCTTTTCTTATTATAAGAATAATAAAATGACACCAACACAAAAAGACAAAGACAAATTCAATTCGCAAAAATATTCGGCAAAACAACGTGGCATCGAATTCCATCTAACTTTCGAACAGTGGTGGAATATTTGGCAGCAATCAGGCGTCTACCATTTGAGAGGTGTAGGTAAAGACAAGTATTGTATGGGTAGATTTGGCGATGTCGGAGCGTATGCATTAGGGAATGTTTACATTTGCACCAATGCAGAAAACGGGCGTTCTGGACATATCGGATTGAAACACACAGCGGAAGCGAAAGCGAAGATAAGCGCAGCAATGAAGGGGCCAAAGTCAGCAGAGACAAAAGCCAAGATGCGCGGCCCAAAGTCGCAGGAACACAGTGCGAAGATAGCGGCGGCAAATAAGGCACGCAATCAGAGCGAGGCTATGCGCTCGAAATTAAGAAAGCCCAAGTCCGCAGAGACAAGGGCTAAAATTAGCGCAACAAAAAAAGCTAAGTGGGCGCTCAAGCAGGAGACTTTGGCCACGGCCATGCCGCAACCTCAGCAGTGACTACCGGCTTCGGCTCCTGTTTTCCATCACCTTTCCGCACGTCAACAGCCCCTTTCTTCAACGCATCTTTGTATCTGGCATACAAGGACTCAGGCCAATCCGCACCAAGCAATTCCTTTTGCGCTGCTGCGGACAGATCGACGTGGGGCAACTTCTTGGCATCTGTGCCTGCCAGCTTTTGGTCGTACAACTTCATAGCTTCATCGAGCGAGTCGGCCCGCTTGAATCTGATTGCACCCCCAACTCGACCGAAGAATTTGACATGCGCATCCCCTGCGGCCATGACACCCCAGATAGAGTTTTTACGGGGCTTGTCGTTCGGCCCCTTGCCCTTGATGAATGCGTGACCAACGTTGATAACTGCAAACTCGACCTTGGTTGCGGTTGCCTTCGTGCTCTTGCGTGCTGTTGCCATGTTTAGCTCCTAGTAATTGGTCAGTAGTACCTACCACGTTCTGATGGTAGCGAGTCCACCAAACCAATCAAGTGCTCTTTTCAGCTTCAATGCGTGCCTGACGCTTACGTTCCTCGCGTGCTTGTGCAGCAGCTTTGATCTTTGCGCTATGCTCAGGTGACTTAGGACGGCCTTTTAAACTTTTGCTAATGCGCTGTTTGACCTCACTTGCGATGGTTTTTCCTTTGTTAGCCTCGCTGAGCTTTGCTCGATGCTGGTTGGACTTTGGGCGCCCCTTCTTAGCCTCGCTCATGCGTCTACGTGTCTCTGCTGACTTGGTTTTTCCCTTATTGATGTTACTTAGGTGGTCTTTCATTTCGTCGCTGCAAGGTTTAGGCTTCCCTGTTTGCGCCATGCTTACATTTTGCTCTTGTGTGCAGCAGAATATATTTCCTAACTCGTATGGGCCGACGTCTCCATACCTCGCCATGACGTACTTACCTTTCCCTACGCCACGTTCAGGATAATGGCCAGTCTCTTGCCACCAAGACCACCATTCTTCGAAAGTTAGGTTGAAGTCAATTGCTCTTCTTTTTGCACCGGCCTTGTGGACTCGATACGCTTGCTTATCTCTTGCTGTTATTGTTGTTGTCATAATTTTTTATAGTTATGTTTGCTTCTATTTATGACAGTAAGCTGGTAACAAGAAATAGTCAAAATTTAATCAACCAGTTGTTGATTCACCACACCAATTCAATATACTCCCGATACCACAACGAAGGAGTACTAAGAAATGTCATACGAACTTCCTAGACCTGCAAAATTGAAAAAAGAGGTCACCAGCAAGTACATCGGACTGAACGCGGGTAGGACGCATCGTTCGGGGAAAAAAGTGAAGGTGCAGAGAAGCCCCGCAGAACCCGGCCTGTTCATCATCTGGTTCGGCAAGACCGAGATCGCCAAGGTTCCCGCCCTGCAACTCAGCGAGACGATCGAGTACATCGACGGTCGGCCTGTGCTATAACATACGAGGAGCTAACACAGTGAGAGACCAAATGGACCTGAAGCTTGTAGAGGCAGAACTCGCGAAGATGATGGCCGAGACTAGCAAGCTCAACGCTGAGACGGCCAAGCTCACCGACGAGCGCATCAAACTGAGCAAGGAGCATACGTGGATGCCCTTTGTTTGGGGTGTGACCGTTGCTACTGCTCTCATAGGTGCGACGGCTGCTGTAGTGAAGCTGCTGCACTAAGCTAATAAACTTCCAACGAAAAGGCTCCGTAAGGGGCCTTTTCTCATTTCTAGTTAACTTTAGCTATTGAACTTAGTTGCCCAGTTAACGAAAACTGGTGCATACTTAGCCAAATTTACTTACCATCGCGGCTGTAGCACTGTTCAACTTTATGTAAGGAGAAGCAAAGCATGGCAACTAAGAAGGACAATCGCACGCTGGACGAACTGCTGGCCGCTCAAGCAGAACTTGAAGCAGCAATTGAGGAACGTCGCGCTGCCGAAGCTGGCGAAGCACTTACGCAAATCGCTGAGTTGGTTCAAAAGTTTGGCTTCACTAGCGAAGACATTTTCCCGACCCGCCGCACGCGTCGTCCTAGCGATCCTAGCAAGGCAAAGACGTACCGCAATCCCAAGACTGGCGAGGAATATCACGGTCGCGGCAAGCCACCCGCAAGCTTCGCAGAGGTAGGCAAGGACGTTTGGCATACCTGGCTTGTTGAGTAACTTGTCAGCAATGCAGCAAAACTATGGGGAGCATTTGCTCCCCATTTTCTTTTATAGCGTGTTACCTGCCGCTAACCACTCTAAGTACAGGCCAAGTCCGCGGAATATCTCACCGGCCCAAAAGCCGTAGAAGTAATGTCCGTTCGCCCAACTTGAGAACGAGCCAGTCATGTCCGCGTCTGAACCCTGCGCAACCACGTAGGTAGAGTAAAGCTGCGCAAGCAATCCGCGCATCACTTGCTTGGGATACCCAGACGTATCGCCCGCGTTTAGCATCTCCACACAGCCACTAAGGAACAGCGCTGTCATGTGTCCCACGTTATCAGGATTGTTCTCCGTTGGTATAGGGCTGTAGCCGTCGTTATACGGAGGCGCATTACGTGGGAATTTTGATGGGGTCAGGCCGCCGTTGTTCTGCTGGAACGTGAGCAGGAACGATGCATAGTTCTGGCACACGGTCACAAGCTTAGGATCGACGGTTTGCCCTTTGCGCACCAGCTCCGCCCACAAGTGGCATGCAGACCAAAACGCGCGAGCTTCATAACCGGCCCAAGGATACGGTTGGTCTGAACCCCATGAAAACGTGCCGACTGCACCCTCGCCCAAGTCGTCGTATCGCGGCCACACATACACTGGCGCAAACGGCCCCATTACACCGATCTGTGCGTTATACGCTTGCTGTGCGTCATACCAGAACTGAATAACGTTTGCGTAATAACTCGGCAAGTTAGCATCAATCCAATTTACAGGGTATTGATAACCTGAGTATGGGGTTCCGCGCCAAAACTCGTTACGTCGCAATGAAGGCGAGTATTGGTTAGAGAACGGTACTACACCGGGAGTATATTTCAACGGCGCAGTTCCTGAGTTTTGAATAGTCACATCACCCACTAACCATGTAAATGCATTAACGTCGTTTGCGTGCATGTACCACTGAGTTGACCATTCGTAATTTGGATTGTAATAAGTTGGCACATCACCCCAACAATACATTGCAATCACAGCAGCACTATCTTGTGTCTCAAAGACAACCTGTGTCATTGCTGTATTTGGGGTTGGTGTTGGAGAAGGTGTTCCACTTTGGTATGGGACTAATGTGAACATACTCCAATCCAATGCAAGCGTTGTCCAGTTATTAGCTTGCGGCAGTTGATACCAATAATTAACGCCCAATGCATCCGTGATCTTCAAGAACATTGTTCCTGAGATTGTTTTGTATGTCAGAGATTCCAAAGGAGCGGTATTAGAAGGTAAATGCCAGAAACCTGCAACCACACCCGAGTTGTTGTCTGGAACTGATGCAATACCGATGTAATCGGCATAGCTTGTTGCACCGACGTTAAATGTAGCATACTGACTTAGGGCTGTCGCATTGCCGTATGCAACCAAGTTATTACCATCAAACATCACATTAGGCGTGCCATCTGCACGATTAACCGTGAGCATTTGATTGAAGTTAATATTCATTGGCGCAGGCACACCGTTAACTCCCGGCGCCGCTGAATAGCGGTATTGCGTTCCAGTTGATGCATCAACCGCAGTTTGAATGTAGGTCAAGAAATCCAAACGAGCAGTTGGGCTAGTCATTGCAGAATTAACCTGCATGTAGCTGTTTGGCGCAATTTGGTTGAATACCGCAATCTGTTCCAATGCAACCGTACCTGCACTTGTGCCAGATTCGGCCGTCTTAGTCGCCATGATGTAGCCGTTATCATCACGCGTGACATTGGCTACACTCGTTGTTGGAGTGTAATTCCACCAATACGAGATACCGTAATCCATTGGATCAACGCCCACTTCTTGACGGAAGTAATAAGTCACGTCATCCACAACAGAAGCTTCAAGGCAGGTCTGTAACGCAGACTGATAGACTTGGTTGTAATAGCTGTTGCCTGTTGCGTTGTATAGCAGAAGTGCCGCTTCTGCGAACCATTGCTCCGCGTCGATAGCGTTACCGAATTGGTCTGGGGTCAATGTGCGCCATGTAGGCCACACATCGAACGGGGTATTGCGCGGAACCATAACGCCTGAGTGAACGACGTAGCTCACGTTCGCTGTGCCGTTGAATGTGGTGTCTTGCAGCACAACCGTACCCACTGCTGGTGTTGGTGATGGTGCTGGCGTCACTGCATCGCTGTTTGAGTCCCAAGCGCCGTTTGTTGCCATGTAGTACGAGAACGGCAAGCTTGTACCGCCGTGTGCTGGACCGGCACGCACGGAGTCATACGCATTCTTGCCTGTGAAGACCTGATATACGCGCACAAGCTGATCGCCGTATGTTGGGCTTCCTGCTGGAATCACACCAACGCCGTTGTTAAACAGAACTGGTTGAGCGTAAAAGCCGGGGCTTTGGTCATCAAGTGGATTAGGCGGGCCGTACACCTCAAATGGGTTTTTGCCGTTCAGCATCCAGTTTGAACGATAAACTTGCGGTGTTGATGGGACTGGCTGACCACCATAAAAGTAATTCACATAGGCTTGGAAATAGTATTCGGCTTTCTGCAAATAAACGGGATTACCTGTGCCCTTCCATGCATAGTAATAACCAAGGATCAAAAGTGATTGCCCCTCGGTTGTTGCGCACTGTGTTGGTGTATAGTCTTGCGGACCACCTTCAAAGTGCAGGTTGTTTGCAAGTACACCTTCGTTATTGATGATGTACTTGTTGGAAACGTTATTACCGCTATCGTCAACATCGCCGGTATGACGTGCTAGAAAACCGTCAAGCCCGTTAATAATGCTGATAGCGTTCTGAGCTAGTGCGTGATTAGCTGCTAATAGTCCTGGTCTCATTTTTCTACCTTTTAATTAATTTGACCGACGTAGTAGCCAGCGAATGTAGTACCGTCAATGCTTTCGAATTCAACCACGTTGCGGTTGCCGATTGTGTAGCCTAAAACCGGTGGAGAACCGCCTACCCAATGAATGCGTGAATCCCAACTGGTGATGGTGTTTGAGCCTGTGCCTTGCTCGAAGTAGAACGTCAGACGCAGCGCTTTACCTGTCGGCAGTGAGAAGTTCGCAAAGCTGAATGTGGCTGTAGCTGCGTTGAGCACAACGTGATAGCCGGGAACAGGTGTTGTCAGGTCGATACTGATGGTTGACGAGCCACTGACCTGCGCCAAGTCGTAGTAGCTGTCTGCGCTCAACTGGCCTTGTGAGTTAACCAGCAAACCGGGACCGGCAGAAACAATACCAGGGGTAGCTGCTGTTGCATAAGGCACCACATAGTGATATGCATCGACCGTCCATGCTTTATAGCCCGTTGGCATGGTTGCAACGAAGTTACCGGAAAAGTTGCCAGTGAATGTAATCTGCGTGTCAGAACAAATCGCAGGAAACATTGCGCTACCAGTAGTAAAAGAGATACCACCTACTTTAGCAACCGGATCAGCAGAACTGGATGCATTCCACCAACCATTATTCAGGCGATACCAAATAAGTCCATCGTCCAAATCAACAGCAACACCGACGATATTTCCAACCGTTGTAAATGGTGTTGTGCCGCCCTTGTTTGATCCATTGACATAGATATTACCGCTGCCTTGGAATGCGCCAACTGCGCCGGTGCCATCGTTATAACCAACTTGACTATCTAAAGGCACATTTGTAGGTGCAATACCGATACTACAATTGTTGCTGACGCTACCTGCTGCATACGTCACTTCAAAATAGTATTTGCCACTGGTATATCCCACATTACCAAGCGCAACCGCTTGACCACCAGCAAATGCCGCGGTTAAATTCCCGTTACTTAGCGTAATAACCGAATTCTTCTTAGCAATATCCCATGTAGCAGTAATAGCGACAACTGCTTGAGATACACCAGCCCAATATTGTGATTGCTCAGAGTAGTAATAGGATGAATATGATGTTGTGCCGTTGACTGTGCCTGTTGCTTGGGAAGCCCAATCTTGGGAAAGTGTTGAGTAATTGCCCGATGTCGTTGCTGACGTGCTTGCTGCTGTTGCTGAAGCTGCCGCGTCGTTTGCGCTAGTGTTTGCTGCTGTCGCTGAAGCTGCCGCATTCGTTGCTGAAATATTCGCTGCGCTTGCAGAGTTGATCGCGTTTGTTACGGAGCTTTCAGCGTTATTAACCAAGTTCAGGACGTTCTGCAATGTCCCGCTAATCGGTAGTGGTAGAAATGGGCCGAAGTTTGCAACCAATGTTGACTGGTCGCTTTGCATTGTGAAAATTAATCTTGTTGTTCCATCGCTGCTCATAGCGTTTCCTTGTTATTTTAATTTTTAGTTCAAAGGCGACGCTTTGATACGAAACCAGATTGGATCAGCAAACATGATTGACCCGTCAGCAGCAATTACTTTCAAGGCTAACTGCGCTTTACCGATAGGCCATGTGCTTGTTTGTGCTCCTGTTGCTGACAGGTTGTATAAACCGTTTGTGGTTGGATCACTGCCTGATAAGTTTGCTACTGCAATTGCGCCGTAGTTAATTTCTCCGCTTGGATCATACATTGCCGCTGTGATCGCCCATTGGCTAAAATCAGGTTGATTCTTATTAACACCTGATGTTCCGCCAACTACATCACCACTAAGCTGTAAAGTCCCTACGAAATTGAATGACGAACCTGCATAGAAGTCGTATGCCATTTGCTTTCCCCTGCTTGGATCCCTGCAATTCGGGATTGATTTGTTGTTTTTGTATTTATGCGCAAGGTGAAAGCTTTATACCCTTTGTTTAGGGACGAAAAAAAGCCCCGATGGTTAGTCGGGGCCAATGCTACAACTCTTTACTACAGGGGAAAATCAGATCATATGGAACAGCGCAAAGCCCAGCGCAATGCAGAAGCCTATCGCAATCCACGGCAAGCCTTCAATCAGTCCCAAAGCTGCTAGGAGCGCGATTAGCTTGAGCAGCTTCCCTATGAAGTCGAACACAAACATCAAAACAAGACCACCGGCAATGAGTGGTATAAAGAAGCAAATTACAAGCAACGAAAGCGCAAAGTTATCGAAGTTATGCGCAATGTTGACGCCTACGGGTATCAGCCCAAGGATAATACTAATAAACAGACCGCTTACGATTAACTTGTCCTTCGTAGATTGCATTTTGCTTCCCCTTGTTAATTTGTATGCGTTGAGTATTAATTCATCGCAATACGTTTACAAGACTTATTTACCATGTTCATTAGTCAATCGCTTTGAAGATCAACTTTGCTTCTGGCAGTGTTTGAACAAAATCAAGCAGTTGATGGTAGCGCTCGGCTAGGCTTTCATTGGCTGCGGTCTTCTCTTTCATGAACGCATATGCGCAAGCATTGCTCAGTGCGAAAAGTGTGCAGACGATCCCGAATGCCTCTCGACTCAGCATCCCCTCAAAATCATTACCAGAGACTCTTACGTTGAACTTCGTCGGTCCCTCAGGGTATGCATAGCCGCTGCCGTTGCTCAACTTCACAAACTGCCAGTGGCCTCCTTGGTAGTCTTTGCTGATCTTGCGCGCAGTTCTGAACATGGTCTGCTCGGCCAGTATGAAACAGTACGTGGTGTACAGGAACGGCATGAATTTCATCCGTTCATGTTCAGGAACTGGCGTAGCTGTTATTTCCTTTTTCATTCACTATCCCTAGTCGTATGGGGCCATGAGGATAGTTTCGTAAAAACCAGAAATCAAAGTCGATCACTTGAATACGAAGTGCTCAAGTAAAAAGCCTATACCTGCAAGCAATACAGCAACTAATCCTGCCGCTGATCCAACGATAACGTCGGCAAGCTTTTCTACTGTTTTGGCTAGGTAATCAATTTTCGAGTTCTGGGCTTGAGTCTCTGACTTCAGCTCTTGGTAGTTTGAAGCACACTCAACTAGGTGTGCTTGTAGGTCTGTTTTTACTTGGTCTAAATCTTGGTCCTGCATGGCATCGTTCCAAACGTGGGTTATCCATCTATTTACAGAACGTCGCCAAGTGATTCTGGATAGTGTTAAGCATCTTCGAAATGCGTCATAAATTCGTAGGCTATGTCTTCATCTTCAAAGTACATATAGACGATCGGTGACTCTGGGTAGCTGTTCCAGTTAGCATCAAGTGATCGGTCCGCATGCCATCTTGCTATGTCAACACGAAGGCGCAGAAAGTCTTCACCGGGAATGCGTACTGGAACCATCTTTACTCTACCTTTTGAGCAGTCTCCTTTTCCTTATTTACCAAACTATCAACGTAGCGTTCTAGCTGGCTAGCAAAGCCTGCACGTCTAACATCAATGAGCACGTAGTGCGCACCCGGTTTTCCAAACTTCAAATCCCAGATTGCGTCAATTCCTCTGTCTGCAATGTATTCACCAATCTCTTGCAGGTACTTATAGGCATGCTCTTTTAGAATTCGTGCTTTGAACTTCTCTGCTGCAACACCTTCAAGGCGTGGTCTACCAGCACCACCTTTCTTCTTTGGCTTGCGTTCTCTTGGTTCCGGCTTTACTTCTGCATCTTTGTGCTTGCAGTTATCCATGTGGTAGCGCTGCATATGCCCTTTTCCGCCCACAAAGCCGCAATGTGGACATTCGGCTGTAGCGTGCTCTCGCTTCTCTCTTTCCATCGTTCCTCTCTAAATATGGTTATTCACTAGGACTAACCATGAATATACTTTCAATCTTTACAGGCACCAAAATTTACCTGTACCTAATTGGCGCAGCTATTCTTGTCGCAGGTGCAATCGGCCTCAAGTTATATATCGACCATGAGAATTCACAGATTGCCAACCTGACTAAGCAAGTCGCTATGCAGCAGGTAGCCATTAATCAGGATCAGCAAGCCATAGAACTGACGCAAAAGGACTTGGCAGGATTAAAGCTTTTGACTGATGGATTCAACAAGCAGATTGCTACTATCCAAGCTAACGCAAACAGAGTGACAACCACTTTCAACAGCAAGGCGTATCAGTCAACAGTCAAGTCCAATCCAACGCAGGCAGCAAGCCAGATCAGTACGGAAGTGAATAGCCTGTTCTCAGACGTGAACAACGCCAGCCGTGCCCCTATAGGAGCTTCTGATGCGTCTAACTAAGCTTCTTTTGGTATTGGCTGTCGTGTTGTCGGCCTGCACTACAGCACCAGTTGTGACAAGCAATGTAGTTACACCACCGCCTGTTTCTATTCCTGTTATCGCGCCTACCAACTTGCAGAACGTCAAGTTTGATCTTGTCACGTCTTCATCTCTGGCTACATTCGAACAGCAGTTCAAGACCGACCCTAATGCTCAGTTCTATGTGCTTGATCGTTCAAACATGCAAGCTATGATCTCTAATATTCAGGAGATGCGCCGTTATATTCTGTCTCAGCAAGCCAGCATTACGTATCTGGGTAATGCTTTGTCTCTCTATACGACCAAGGCGAAATAAGCAGCCACAAAAAAGCCCAAGCGTTTAGTCTCGGGCTTCTTTGCATCTTAGGAGGATTTAATGCACAACTTTACTCAAGTGGCTCCGTAGGAACATGACTAACCTACGGAGCTAACAACGGAGTATCGAAAACATGGCTGCTTTCAGTCTATATTTATACTGCCGTAGTTCTGCACTTCCGTAAGAAACACTAAATCGCCCATCATAAAGCTGAAAAAGTTGCCTAGCGTTCTGTGCTTCTGGTTTGCTTCAATCCAGAACGAGCACTTTGTCTGTTCTTGCAAGTAGTAAAAGAGACCCCTTGCATACAAATCTCCTAACGAGTCCTGCATCTTTACCGACTGTATTAGCTCCTGAACAATCCAGCGAAGTCGGATTTGCTCGGCGTATTGGATTTGCTCTTTGCTACCTTTAAGTTCTGGAAAACCGAGTTCCTTCGCTTGTTCTGCGGCCTTTGCTGCCGCATGGTAATACTCTAGCTCTTTGGGCGCTTGCTTTTCTGTTGTCATTTCGCGCTGCCCTTCTTTTGGTGCATTTGGTCCCACAAGCTTTTCTTCTTGCCGTTATCTTGTTGATTTAGCGCCTTGCCCGATTCGAAGTGTTCTGCAACTGCTTTAGCTGCCGCATCATTCGAAAACTTGGCATGGGTGTCGCTTTGCCACTTGATCTTTGCACCTTCTCCGCGTGTTGATGCTTTTACTTTTAGCGCTTGTTTGTATTTCGCGAGGTCATTTTCAGTCATGTCCACATATCGCCCCTCTGCATCAGACCAGATGCGTTTGGGCTTCTTGTATGTCACTGGCACCGGCTTCTGGCTTTTGCTTTTAGATTTGCGGCCCTTGACTTTGATCGCTGTGAAATTTCTATCTAGTTGTGACTTCATGGGTTTTCCCTTCTTATTTGTTTATTTTATTAGTGTGACATGCGCAACATGAGCACGTCAAAATTTTTCTTAGCCATGTAGCGGCGTCTGAGGTCAGACTACTCCCATCAATTCAGCTTCTTATTCTGAACTTTCTGGACTTGCTTCCTTGTACTTCTTGTTCTGGATTTCACGGGGAAATTTTCGGGCGCACTTGTTTGTTATTGCAGAGCACTTGTAGCAAGTAAGTCTGCAACAGCGCATTCGCCTTCAGCTCACTTGCTGTGCAGGGCATTTCGTGAAATACGCGGTGGCAAGCACACGCGATTTCACTCAAGCCACCGAGCTATCGCTTTGTTTCTGGAACCCCAGAACAAAGTAATTAAACACGTCGTCCCAAGTAAAACGCGCCTGCTTGTCAGGCGAAGTTTTACGGCGGGACCACCGAACTGCGCCAACTACGGCAGTAGTTAAGCAGTTCAGGTGACGTATATTTGTTAGCAAGTATATTTGCAAAGCTTCCAGAAAATTAGAACAAAGTTATCCTAAATCCCTCTTCCCGGCGATTCGGAAATTGAGATTAATTTGTTGTTCTTCGTAAAAAACAACTGGCCCCTGGACACCCCTCTTCTAACGTTATCTGGGAAGATCAACCCATCTGTACCGTCTAAGCTTTTCACTACCTGCAGAACTTATGTTCCGGGATAATATCGTCCTGTGCGTTTTATCTAGACCACTTAGACTGTCTAGCACACGTTTTGACTTTCGTCAGTGATGTTACTCTGTCAGGAAAGCCCTTCATTCACATCGTCGGCCTACCTAGCAACTACCGGGGAACCTTAGTTCACTTGCGTCATTGCTATGTATTTGCTTGTTAGCTGGAATTTGTATTTCTAGGGAGTAATAGGAAAGGCCCTAACAGCATCTGTGCGGAGAGTACTGTTAGAGCCTGTGTTAATTTGCCAAATAGTATTTGTCAAATCGTTGTAATCTGTGATAAGAACTAACCCGCACGCTAATTCTTCTTGTACTTCTATTTAGCAAACATTGTAAATCTGCTGCACAAATAAGTCAAAATTCAGGTTTTCTTGCCAGAACCTGCCAAAAGCGCTGTTTCGAACCGTCAGTGTTTTGTGCGCTTTCTTCTGCGTTTTGCCCATGTATTACCCTCGCCTACGTTTTCTGAGCAGGTGCAAATTTTGACATTTTCGGGGGAATATGGGCCTACATCATCGAACCGAGCCATAACATACTGACCGCGATAACAACCGCGCTCGTGGTAATGGCCGCTTTCCTGCCAGATTTCCCACCACTGCTCAAATGTGAGCGTCCAGCCGATTGGGTTCCCGTTTTTATCTTTTCGATACTTTGACTGCGATCTCTGCACGTAAAAGCGTGCCTTGTCTTTCTTTGTTGGTTGCTGCATTTGTTATTTTTATTATTGATTTGTTCCACCATTCTAATTTATGCGGCAAGCCAAAATCAATTTTCCGAGAGACCTAAATATAGGAAAAGGTTCGAAACATGGACACAGCGCAAAAATGGGCGCCCAAGAAGCCCTTCCACTACGTCTACTTACTTCACCACGCGGAAACCGGCCTGTACTACATCGGCGTCCGATCTAGCTACAACAAGCCAGAGAAAGACCTGTATTACGGCTCTGGTTCCCTACTTTGGGACGTCTACCGACAACAGGGCTATTACCACATAGACCAAGGGAAACCGAACGGTTGGGAGAAGTATATCGTAGCCGTGTTTCCAGACCGAATATCCGCTAACCAGTTCGAAACGCAGACTATCGCTGCCGAGCGGAAGAATCCGTACTGCCTGAACTGTACGTTTTCGAAGAAGCTCAGGTTGAAGCAATTAATCAAGAATTGACGTTTTTGATGCTTTTAGGCGTTCAGTACGGCATGTTGGATAAATATTGACAAGCAAACGAATTAGCGCTTGCTGTTAATAGAAACAGTCCAAAGAGGCTGTCAACGGACAACTAACATGACTAACAAAAAGAGCGGATACAGAGCCGCCGAAGCATTCCTTACCCTCGAAGTAGCGCAGCAATTTGTTTCGTATGACCCAGAAACAGGTCAGTTCACGAAGGTAAAAAAGACCACTTCATACAGAAAACCGGGCGACATTATTGGTACAAAGATGTCGCGTGGTTACTACGGCATCCATATCCCAGGCTACGGCACCGTCTACGCACACCGCCTTGCTTTCCTGTTCATGAGCGGCAAATGGCCTGCAAACATCGTAGATCACATTAACCATAACGGCCTAGACAACCGCTGGGAGAACTTACGCGATGTTGGATACTCTGGCAATAACCATAACTCCAAGCTCAGAAAAGACAATTCGACTGGAGTACGCAACGTAACTTATCATAAGATTAATAAGAAGTTTTTTGCAGCAATTACATACCAGAAAGTAACTCACAACCTTGGTTACTTTGAAAAGCTGCAAGATGCCGTGACTGCCGTTATCGAGAAACGTGCAGAGCTAGGCATTAGCATCAGCAACGAATGCATGTACAAACAATAAGAAGAACGACAATGAATATTATCCACTTTTTTACAGTCACCGACCCCAATCTCAACCTTACTGAAATCGACGAATGGATTTTCGCGCAAGAGTTAGAGGCGTTCAGAGTGACTAATAGACACGGTATTTCAGACCCAGGACATAGCCATAGCATCTCTAGTAGTGGCTCCGGTTACTTGAGAGCATATAACCAAGCAATGTTGTCAGGACAGAGCGTAAACCTTAGTGCGGTTTATAACCAAGCTAATCAAAATCTGTCTACACAAGGATATCCGGGGTATGGTCTGCCCCCTGAAAAGTGGTCCTCCCTGAAGTAGGCTATTGAGCCGTA
>NZ_JBQYLP010000100.1:0-14706 GCF_052683555.1 Burkholderia sp. BC1 | reverse complement strand
AGGAACAGGCGTACCTGCCCGATGCGGTCGGTCAGCCAGCCGGTCAGCGGCACGGAGATCGCGTTGGCGACCGCGAACGAGGTGATGACCCACGTGCCCTGGTCGGACGACACGCCGAGGTCGCCCGAGATCGTCGGGATCGCGACGTTCGCGATCGAGGTGTCGAGCACGTTCATGAAGACCGCGAGCGACACCGCGATCGTCCCGATCACGAGTTGCCCGCCCTGCAAGGGCGGGTGAGAGACAGGAGCCTGTGCCATGTCGTTTGTCTTTCCGGAGTCGGAACGGTTACATCAGCTTCGGCGCGGCGGTGCGCTTCGCCGCCGCGGCAGCGGGCGCCGGCCCGTTGCCGCCCGCGTTTTCCGCGATGATGCGCGCGATTTCCGCGTCGGCTTCGTCGCCGTACTTCGCGAACACGTCGGTCTGGTAGACGGTATTCGGCACGTTGACGAGCTGGTCGCCGCGTTCGTCCTTGATGTTGACGTCGACCTGCATCGACAGGCCGATGCGCAGCGGATGCTTGTCGAGATCCTTCGGATCGAGTTCGATACGCACCGGCAGGCGCTGCACGACCTTGATCCAGTTGCCGGTCGCGTTCTGCGCCGGCAGCAGCGAGAACGCCGAGCCCGTGCCGGCCGAGAAGCCGACGACCTTGCCGTGATAGACGACCGACGAGCCGTAGATGTCGGCCGTCAGTTCGACCGGTTGGCCGATGCGCATGTGCTTGAGCTGCACTTCCTTGAAGTTCGCGTCGACCCACACCGCGTTCAGCGGCACGACCGACATCAGCGGCGTGCCGGGCGACACGCGCTGGCCGACCTGCACCGAGCGCTTCGCGACGTAGCCGGTCACCGGCGCGGGCAGCGTGTTGCGCGCGTTCGCGAGGTATGCGTCGCGCACCTTCGCGGCCGCGGCGAGCACGTTCGGGTGCGACGCGATCGTCGTGTTCGCGGTCAGCGCGCGGTTCGACGCGAGCTGCTGCTGCGCGGCGTCGAGCGACGCCTGCGCGGCGCGCACGGCATCGCGCGCGTGCGAGATTTCTTCCTGCGACACCGCGCCCGTCTGCGCGACGGCGAGACGGCGGCGCAAGTCGTCCTCGGCCTTCGACAGGTCGGACTGACGCAGCGCGACCTGCGCGCGGTACTGATCGTCGTTGACGAACAGGCCGCGCACCTGGCGCACGGTCTGCGCGAGGTTCGCTTCCGCCTGCTGCAGCGCGACCTGCGAGTCGGCCGGATCGAGCACGACGAGCGGATCGCCGGCCTTCACCGTCTGCGTGTCGTCGGCCTTGACCGCGATCACGGTGCCCGTGACCTGCGGCGTGATCTGCACGACGTTGCCGTTCACGTATGCGTCGTCGGTTTCCTCATGGAAGCGCGCGACGAGGAAGTAGTAGAGGCCGTATGCGATGGCCGCGATCACGATGACCGCGACGAGCAGCGTCATCATCCGTTTGCGCTTGCCGTTGTTCTGCGGCTGGGCGCTGGCGGCGTTTTGTTGAGGGTCGCTCATGGCGATTTTCTCCGTCCGTTATTTCGAGTGTCTTGGTAGGGCGGCGCCGGATCAGTTGGCGGCCTGTCGGGTCTGTTTGGCGGTCTCGGGCGCCGCGAGCGCGGTGCCGGTCGCATCGAAGCCGCCGCCGAGCGCCTTGATCAGCGCGAGCGGCATGTCGCGACGGCGCATCTTCAGGTTCGTCACGGTCTGCTCCGAGGCGAGCCGGTTGCTGTCCGCGGTCAGCACCTGCAGTTGCGGCGACAGCCCGGCCTTGTAGCGGATCACCGCGAGGTCGTACGCGCGCGTCGACGCATCGAGCGCGCGCTGCGCGTCGCCCATCTGGCGATCGATCGCCCGGATCGCGGCCACTTGCGTCGCCACGTCGTTCAGCGCGCTGATCAGCGTCTGGTTGTAGTTCGCGACCGACAGATCGAAGTCCGCGTAGCGGCCCTTGAGCTGCGCGCGCAGCGCGCCGGCGTCGAAGATCGGCAGGTGGATCGCCGGGCCGAACTGCGCCTGGCGGCTCGTGAAGTTCAGGAATTTGCCCCAGCCGAACGCATCGAAGCCGAAACCGGCCGCGAGGTTCACGTCCGGGAAGAACTCGGCCTTCGCTTCCTTCACGTCGTGCATCGCCGCTTCGACCTGCCAGCGCGCGGCGACGATATCGGGGCGGCGCGACACGAGGTCGGCGGGCAGGTTGTCGGGCAGCGCGACGTCGCCGGCCGGGTTCAGCACCGGCGCGGCGATCTGCAGCCCGCGGTCCGGCCCTTTGCCGAGCAGCGCGGCGAGCTGGTAGCGCACGGTCGTGATCTGACCGTCGAGATCGGACAGCGACGCCTGCGTCGTCGCGATGTTGCCGCGTGCGGTCTGGCGTTCGACGTTCGTGTCGAGGCCGGCCGACACGCGGCCGTCGGTGATCTTGCCGACCGACTCGCGGTTGGCGATCTCGCGCTGCGCGATGTCGCGCAGCGCGTACAGCTGCGCGAGCGAGTTGTAGGTGCGCGCGACCGACGAGGCGAGCGTGATGCGGGCCTGCTGCATGTCGGCTTCTGCGGCCTTTTCCTGCGACACGGCCGTGCGCAGGCGCTCGCGGTTCTTGCCCCACAGGTCGAGCTCCCACGATGCGCTGGCGAGCACGTTGTTCTCGCTGTACCACTGGCCGCCGTAAGGCGGCGGGAAGAGGCCGTTCGCCGAATAGAGCTCGCGCGTCCACGAGTAGCTCGCTTCGGCCTTCGGCAGCAGGTTCGAGCGCGACGATTCGATGTACGACGACGCCTTCGCGATGCGCGCCTGCGCCTGCGCGATCGACGGATTGCCGGCGAGCGCCTCGTCGATCAGCTTCGGCAGCTGCGGATCGCCGAACTGGCTTGCCCAGTCGAGCGACGGCCAGTGGCCGCCCTGGGCCGGAAGGCTCTGCGCCGTTTCGAACTGCGACGCGGGGGCGATCTGCTTGTCGCTCTTGATGCCGATGTAGTTCGCGCAGCCCGCCAGTGCCAGTGCGGCGACCGCGACGGCAACGGCGGTGCGGCGCGACCCGGCACGCACGGACAACGGGGAGGATTTCATCGCGCTGATCCCTGACTCGGAATGAATGATGGACACTGCAAGGATTTCCTTACATTAATCTGTCAAAAGTAATTGTTATGGCAACTATTGCGCGACGCTGCTACCGGCGGTCTCGCAATAGTTGCTGAGAATCCGGCGCAGCATGCTCTTCAGGAAGCCGACTTCTTCCGGCGTGAAGCCGTCCAGCAGCTGATCGAGCACGCTGCGGAAGATCGCCGGCAGCCGCTCGGCCAGCGCCCGGCCTTCGTCGGTCAGCTCAAGGCGCACGACGCGGCGATCTTCGACGGAGCGCACGCGGCACAGCAGCCCGCGTTTCTCGACGCGATCGAGCAGGCGCGTGACCGCGCTCGCATCGATCGCGTATTCGCGCGCGAGCTCCGCGGCCGTCGAGCACTTGCCGACCGCGATCATGAACAGCATGCTCGCCTGCGTGCCCGTGATGCCGAGCTCCTCCTGCGTACGCTGCGTGACGAGGTTCGTCATCAGCGACTTCACGCGCGACATCAGATAGCCGACGCTGTCGTTCATCTGGTACGACGACAGCGCCGAAGCGGGCGAATGAGAAGAGGAATCCGACATAAAACCCTGAAGCTGCAATAGTTGACTAGGCAGCAGTATAGGCACAATTGCTTGCCGCGGCAAATGTTAATCGAACGGATGCGCGCGCGCTGAGCGCGGCCGCATTTCCTTACGCGCATCGGGGTTTTTGCGGTGGAGGGCATGCCGCTTGCGCGCATCGACGGTCGACGGAGTAGGGCGTTGCCGGCGGCCCGCATGCTGCGTTGCAACGCAACGGCCGGCTGACGACATTCGCGCGTGCTATAATTTGAGGCTTTCCAAGCTGCAACGCGCGCGCCCGTGTCGAACGAGCGTGCGCGTTTGCGCGTTCAATCGATTTCCAGGTTTCTATGACCCGCGCCCTTCGCAACATCGCCATCATCGCCCACGTCGACCACGGCAAGACTACGCTCGTCGACCAACTGCTTCGCCAGTCCGGCACCTTCCGCGAGAACCAGCAGGTTGCCGAGCGGGTGATGGACTCGAACGACATCGAAAAGGAGCGCGGGATCACGATTCTCGCGAAGAACTGCGCGGTCGAATACGAAGGCACGCACATCAACATCGTCGACACGCCGGGGCACGCGGACTTCGGCGGCGAAGTCGAGCGCGTGCTGTCGATGGTCGACTCGGTGCTGCTGCTCGTCGACGCCGTCGAGGGCCCGATGCCGCAGACGCGCTTCGTCACGAAGAAGGCGCTCGCGCTCGGCCTGAAGCCGATCGTCGTCGTCAACAAGATCGACCGTCCGGGCGCGCGGATCGACTGGGTCATCAACCAGACGTTCGACCTGTTCGACAAGCTCGGCGCGACCGAAGAGCAGCTCGATTTCCCGATCGTCTACGCGTCGGGCCTGAACGGCTATGCCTCGCTCGATCCGGCGGCGCGCGAAGGCGACATGCGTCCGCTGTTCGAGGCGATCCTCGCGCACGTGCCGGTCCGCCCGGCCGATCCCGACGCGCCGCTGCAGCTGCAGATCACGTCGCTCGACTATTCGACCTACGTCGGCCGGATCGGCGTCGGCCGCATCACGCGCGGCCGCATCAAGCCGGGTCAGCAGGTCGCGATGCGCTTCGGTCCGGAAGGCGAGGTGCTGAACCGCAAGATCAACCAGGTGCTGTCGTTCAAGGGCCTCGAGCGCGTCCAGGTCGAATCGGCCGAGGCCGGCGACATCGTGCTGATCAACGGCATTGAAGACGTCGGCATCGGCGCGACGATCTGCGCCGTCGACACGCCCGAAGCGCTGCCGATGATCACGGTCGACGAGCCGACGCTGACGATGAACTTCCTCGTGAACTCGTCGCCGCTCGCGGGCCGCGAAGGCAAGTTCGTGACGAGCCGCCAGATCCGCGACCGTCTGATGAAGGAACTGAACCACAACGTCGCGCTGCGCGTGCGCGACACCGGCGACGAAACGGTGTTCGAAGTGTCGGGTCGCGGCGAACTGCATCTGACGATTCTCGTCGAGAACATGCGCCGTGAAGGCTACGAACTGGCCGTGTCGCGTCCGCGCGTCGTGATGCAGGAAATCGACGGCGTGAAGCACGAGCCGTACGAGCTGCTGACGGTCGACGTCGAGGACGAGCACCAGGGCGGCGTGATGGAAGAGCTCGGCCGCCGCAAGGGGGAAATGCTCGACATGGCGTCGGACGGCCGCGGCCGCACGCGTCTCGAATACCGGATTCCGGCGCGCGGGCTGATCGGCTTCCAGAGCGAATTCTTGACGCTCACGCGCGGCACGGGCCTGATGAGCCACATCTTCGACTCGTACGCACCGGTCAAGGAAGGCTCGGTCGGCGAGCGCCGCAACGGCGTGCTGATCTCGCAGGACGACGGCGCCGCAGTCGCCTACGCGCTGTGGAAGCTGCAGGATCGCGGCCGCATGTTCGTGAAGCCGGGCGATGCGCTCTACGAAGGGATGATCATCGGCATCCACAGCCGCGACAACGACCTCGTCGTGAACCCGATCAAGGGCAAGCAGCTGACCAACGTGCGCGCCTCGGGCACCGACGAAGCGGTGCGCCTCGTGCCGCCGATCCAGATGTCGCTCGAGTACGCGGTCGAATTCATCGACGACGACGAGCTCGTCGAAGTCACGCCGCAATCGATCCGTCTGCGCAAGCGCTTCCTGAAGGAGCACGAGCGTCGCCGCGCGAGCCGCGAAGCCGCAGTCGACTGAGTCGCGCGGCGCTGATCGCCGGTCGCCAGAAAGCCGCCTTCGGGCGGCTTTTTGCATGGTCGCGCGTCGCATGCGAGGACGCGCTGCAAAACACTGTTTCAACCCTGCGCGGCAATGCGGCAAAACCCCGTCGCACGGCGCTTTCGTGCGTGTTCCGCCGTGAACTTCGGTATCGGTTCTGTGATATGCTGCGCGCACGCAAGTTTTAGGTCCTTCCCAGCAGACTTGATTCGCGCAATCCGCTAAACGGTCAGGCCGTGTCGCGGAAGGTTGAGTAACCCGCTATTTCTCGAGAAGCTCGAAGAAAGGTGAGCGTAAAATGTCAGATGTAATGAAGCAGTTCCAGCTGAACTCCTATTTGTTCGGCGGCAATGCTTCGTACGTAGAAGAACAGTACGAAGCATATCTCGATAATCCGGCGTCAGTGCCCGAGAACTGGCGAGAGTATTTCGACGCGTTGCAGAACGTTCCTGCGACGGACGGTTCGAACGCCAGCGACGTGGCGCATTACCCGATCGTCGAGTCGTTCGCCCAGCGCGCGAAGGCCAATGCCTTCATTCCGCGCGAAAGCGGTACCAATCTGGCAACGGCGCGCAAGCAAGTCCACGTCCAGTCCCTCATCAGTGCCTATCGCTTCCTCGGCTCGCAATGGGCCAATCTCGATCCCCTGAAGCGTCGCGAACGTCCCGCCATTCCCGAACTCGAACCCGCGTTCTACGATTTCTCCGAAGCCGACCTCGACCAGACGTACAGCGCAAGCAACCTGTACTTCGGTTTTGACCAGGCATCGCTGCGCGACATCGTGAAGGGCCTGCGCGACACGTACTGCGGCACGATCGGCGCCGAGTTCATGTACATCAGCGATCCGGAACAGAAGCGCTGGTGGCAGGAGCGTCTCGAATCGATCCGCGCGACGCCGAATTTCTCGGCCGACAAGAAGAAGCACATCCTGAACCGCCTGACGGCTGCGGAAGGCCTCGAGCGCTATCTGCACACGAAGTACGTCGGCCAGAAGCGCTTCTCGCTCGAAGGCGGCGAAAGCTTCATCGCGGCGATGGACGAAGTCGTCCAGCACGCGGGCAAGAAGGGCGTGCAGGAAATCGTGATCGGCATGGCCCACCGCGGCCGTCTGAACGTGCTCGTGAACACGCTCGGCAAGATGCCGGCGGACCTGTTCGCCGAATTCGAAGGCAAGCACGTCGACGACCTGCCGGCCGGTGACGTGAAGTACCACAAGGGCTTCTCGTCGGACGTGTCGACGGAAGGCGGCCCGGTTCACCTGTCGCTCGCGTTCAACCCGTCGCACCTCGAAATCGTCAACCCGGTGGTCGAAGGTTCCGCGAAGGCGCGGATGGACCGTCGCGGCGACGAAGACGGCGCGCAAGTGCTGCCGGTGCAGATCCACGGCGACGCGGCCTTCGCAGGCCAGGGCGTCGTGATGGAAACGCTGAACCTCGCGCAGACGCGCGGCTACGGCACGCACGGTACGCTGCACATCGTCATCAACAACCAGATCGGCTTCACGACGTCGGACCCGCGCGATGCGCGCTCGACGCTGTACTGTACCGACGTCGTCAAGATGATCGAGGCGCCGGTGCTGCACGTGAACGGCGACGATCCGGAAGCGGTCGTGCTCGCGACGCAGATCGCGATCGACTACCGCATGCAGTTCCACAAGGATGTCGTGATCGACATCGTCTGCTTCCGCAAGCTGGGTCACAACGAGCAGGACACGCCGGCCGTCACGCAGCCGCTGATGTACAAGAAGATCGCGCAGCACCCGGGCACCCGCGCGCTGTACGCAGAGAAGCTCGTGCAGCAGGGCGTGATCACCGCCGAGGACGCCGAAGCTTACGTGAAGGCGTACCGCAAGGCGATGGACGACGGCCACCACACGGTCGATCCGGTCCTGTCGAACTACAAGAGCAAGTACGCGGTCGACTGGGTGCCGTTCCTGAACCGCAAGTGGACGGACGCAGCCGATACGGCCGTGCCGCTCGCCGAACTGAAGCGTCTCGGCGAACGCATCACGACGGTGCCGGAAAACTTCAAGGTTCACCCGCTCGTCGAGCGCGTGATCAACGATCGCCGCAACATGGCGCGCGGCGACCAGCCGCTCGACTGGGGCATGGCCGAGCACCTCGCGTTCGCGTCGCTCGTCGCATCGGGCTATGCAGTGCGCCTGACGGGCCAGGACTCGGGCCGCGGCACGTTCACGCACCGTCACGCGGTGCTGCACGACCAGAACCGCGAGCGCTGGAACGACGGCACGTACGTGCCGCTGCAGAACATCGCGGAAGGCCAGGCGAAGTTCACGGTGATCGACTCGGTGCTGTCGGAAGAAGCGGTGCTGGGCTTCGAATACGGCTACTCGACCGCCGAGCCGAACACGCTCGTGCTCTGGGAAGCGCAGTTCGGCGACTTCGTCAACGGCGCGCAGGTCGTGATCGACCAGTTCATCTCGTCGGGCGAAGTGAAGTGGGGCCGCGTGTCGGGCCTCACGATGCTGCTGCCGCACGGCTACGAAGGCCAGGGTCCGGAACACTCGTCGACCCGCATCGAGCGTTTCCTGCAGCTGTGCGCGGATCACAACATGCAGGTCGTCCAGCCGACGACGCCGGCGCAGATCTTCCACCTGCTGCGTCGCCAGATGATCCGTCTGTTCCGCAAGCCGTTGATCGTCGCGACGCCGAAGTCGCTGCTGCGTCACAAGGAAGCGGTGTCGGATCTGTCGGAACTCGCGAAGGGTTCGTTCCAGCCGGTGCTGGGCGAAATCGACGGCGGCATCGACGCGAAGAAGGTCAAGCGCGTGCTGGTGTGCTCGGGCCGCGTCTACTACGACCTCGTCGCGCACCGCCGCGAAACGAAGGCGAACGACGTCGCGATCATCCGTATCGAACAGCTGTATCCGTTCGCGCACAAGCAGTTCGAAGCTGAAATGAAGAAGTACGAGAACGCGACGGAAGTGGTCTGGGTGCAGGACGAGCCGCAGAACCAGGGCCCCTGGTTCTACGTCGAGCACCACCTGAAGGAAGGCATGAAGGAAGGGCAGAAGCTCGCGTACAGTGGCCGCCCGGCTTCGGCCTCGCCGGCGGTCGGCTACTACGCGAAGCACTACGAGCAGCAGAAGGCCCTCGTCGAAGGTGCATTCGGCCGCCTGAAGAGCGCATCGATCGCGAAATAATCGACGGAAGCGATACGGGAAGGCGCGCGGCGCTTTCCCGTCTCTTTTGGCCTGCCGCGCGCGCAGCGCGCCGCACGGGCCGAAAGAGCCGCAGGAATCTCGTCATTACCCAGATTAAGCATCCAGGAAAATCACATGGCTATCGTAGAAGTCAAAGTCCCCCAGCTTTCGGAGTCGGTGTCGGAAGCCACCATGCTGCAGTGGAAGAAGAAGCCGGGCGAAGCAGTCGCGCAGGACGAAATCCTGATCGAACTCGAGACCGACAAGGTCGTGCTCGAAGTGCCGGCGCCGGCCGCGGGCGTGCTCGCGCAAGTGCTGCAGAACGACGGTGACACGGTGGTCGCCGATCAGGTGATCGCGACGATCGACACCGAAGCGAAGGCGGGCGCCGCCGAAGCCGCGGCAGGCGCAGCCGAGGTCAAGCCGGCCGCCGCACCCGCAGCAGCACCGGCCGCTCAGCCGGCTGCCGCGACGGCCGCAGCATCGGCGACGGCCGCTTCGTCGGGCACGGCTTCGCCGGCCGCAGCGAAGCTGCTGGCCGAGAAGGGCCTGTCGGCAGGCGACGTCGCCGGCTCGGGCCGCGACGGCCGCGTCACGAAGGGCGACGCGCTCGCCGCCGGCAGCGCGCCGAAGGCGGCTGCTCCGGCCGCCGCACCGGCAAAGGCCGCAGCCAAGCCGGCGCTGCCGGAAGTGAAGGTGCCGGCGTCGGCAACGACCTGGCTGAACGACCGTCCGGAACAGCGCGTGCCGATGTCGCGCCTGCGTGCGCGTATCGCCGAGCGTCTGCTCGAGTCGCAGCAGACCAACGCGATCCTGACGACGTTCAACGAAGTCAACATGCAGCCGGTCATGGACCTGCGCGCGAAGTACAAGGACAAGTTCGAGAAGGAACACGGCGTGAAGCTCGGCTTCATGTCGTTCTTCGTGAAGGCGGCCGTGCACGCGCTGAAGAAGTTCCCGCTCGTGAACGCGTCGATCGACGGTAACGACATCGTCTACCACGGCTACTTCGACATCGGTATCGCGGTCGGTTCGCCGCGCGGCCTCGTCGTGCCGATCCTGCGCAACGCGGATCAGCTGAGCCTCGCCGAGATCGAGAAGAAGATCGCCGAATTCGGCCAGAAGGCGAAGGACGGCAAGCTGTCGATCGAGGAAATGACGGGCGGTACGTTCTCGATCTCGAACGGCGGCGTGTTCGGCTCGATGCTGTCGACCCCGATCATCAACCCGCCGCAGTCGGCAATCCTCGGCGTGCACGCGACGAAGGAGCGTCCGGTCGTCGAAAACGGCCAGATCGTGATCCGTCCGATCAACTACCTCGCGCTGTCGTACGACCACCGCATCATCGACGGCCGCGAAGCCGTGCTGTCGCTCGTTGCGATGAAGGATGCGCTGGAAGATCCGGCACGTCTGCTGCTCGACCTGTAAGCCGAGTCTCACCGCATTGACCCGCTCCGCACGGGCGCGCCACCGCGCGTCCGTGCGGATGCACAAGTAGAAAGGATTGCCATGTCCAAGGAATTTGACGTCGTCGTGATCGGCGCCGGCCCCGGCGGCTACATCGCCGCGATCCGTGCTGCGCAGCTCGGCAAGACGGTTGCCTGTATCGAGAAGTGGAAGAACCCGGCCGGCGCGCTGAAGCTCGGCGGCACGTGCCTGAACGTCGGCTGCATCCCGTCGAAGGCGCTGCTCGCCTCGTCGGAAGAGTTCGAGAATACGCAGCATCATCTGGCCGATCACGGCATCAGCGTCGACGGCGTGAAGATCGACATCGCGAAGATGCTCGGCCGCAAGGACGCGATCGTCGAGAAGATGACGAGCGGGATCGAGTTCCTGTTCAAGAAGAACAAGATCACCTGGCTGAAGGGCCACGGCAAGTTCACCGGCAAGACCGATGCCGGCGTGCAGATCGAAGTCAGCGGCGAGGGCGAAACCGAAGTCGTCACCGCGAAGAACGTGATCATCGCGACGGGCTCGAAGGCGCGTCATCTGCCGGGCATCCCGGTCGACAACAAGATCGTGTCGGACAACGAAGGCGCGCTGACGTTCGACTCGGTGCCGAAGAAGCTCGCCGTGATCGGCGCAGGCGTGATCGGCCTCGAGCTCGGCTCGGTGTGGCGTCGTCTCGGCGCCGAAGTGACGGTGCTCGAAGCGCTGCCGGCATTCCTCGGCGCAGCCGACGAAGCGCTCGCGAAGGAAGCCGCGAAGCTGTTCAAGAAGCAGGGCCTCGACATCCATCTCGGCGTGAAGATCGGCGAAGTGAAGACGACCGCGAACGGCGTGTCGATCGCCTACACCGACAAGGACGGCAACGCGCAGACGCTCGACGCCGACCGCCTGATCGTGTCGGTCGGCCGCGTGCCGAACACCGACAACCTCGGCCTCGAGGCGATCGGCCTGAAGACGAACGAGCGCGGCTTCATCGACGTGGACGACCACTGCCGCACGGCAGTGCCGAACGTCTACGCGATCGGCGACGTCGTGCGCGGCCCGATGCTCGCGCACAAGGCGGAAGACGAAGGCGTGCTGGTCGCGGAAGTGATCGACGGCCAGAAGCCGCACATCGACTACAACTGCATTCCGTGGGTCATCTACACGTACCCGGAAATCGCGTGGGTCGGCAAGACCGAGCAGCAGCTGAAGGCGGAAGGCCGCGAGATCAAGACGGGCAAGTTCCCGTTCTCGATCAACGGCCGCGCGCTCGGCATGAACGCGCCGGACGGTTTCGTGAAGATGATCGCGGACGCGAAGACCGACGAACTGCTCGGCGTGCACGTGATCGCGGCGAACGCGTCGGATCTGATCGCGGAAGCCGTGGTGGCGATGGAATTCAAGGCGGCGTCGGAAGACATCGCCCGCATCTGCCATCCGCACCCGTCGATGTCGGAAGTGATGCGCGAAGCGGCGCTCGCCGTCGACAAACGCTCGCTGAACAGCTGAGCGTGGTCCGGCGCCGGCCGCACGTCGGCCGGCGCAGCCGTCTCATGACGAAGGCGGGCGGGGTTTCCCGCTCGCCTTCGTTTTTTTGCTTTGCCCGATGAACGTCACCGAATACTACACACGCGAGCTGACCACGCGCGGCTATCAGTCGGACGCCGCGCAGCGGGCGGCCGTCGATCGCCTGCAGCGCTGCTACGACGAGTGGGTCGCGTACAAGGCGCGCCGCTCGAACGCGTTCAAGAAGCTGATCAATCACCCCGATCTGCCGCGCGGCGTCTACATGTGGGGCGGCGTCGGCCGCGGCAAGAGCTTCCTGATGGACAGCTTCTACGCGGTCGTGCCCGTCCAGCGCAAGACGCGCCTGCATTTCCACGAGTTCATGCGCGAAGTGCACCGCGAGCTCGAGGAACTGAAGGGGCAGGCCGATCCGCTCGACGAGCTCGCCCGCCGTATCGCGAAGCGCTACCGGCTGATCTGCTTCGACGAATTCCACGTGTCCGACATCGCCGACGCGATGATCCTGTACCGGCTGCTCGATCGGCTGTTTACGAACGGCGTGCAGTTCGTGATGACGTCCAACTACGATCCGGACGACCTCTATCCGGACGGCCTGCATCGCGACCGCATGCTGCCGGCGATCGCGCTGATCAAGGAGAAGCTCGACGTGATCAACGTCGATGCCGGCATCGACTATCGGCAGCGCACGCTCGCGCAGGTGCAGATGTATCACACGCCGCTCGGCGCGCAGGCCGATCGCGAACTGCGTCATGCGTTCGCGAAGCTCGCGGCGGTGCCCGACGAAAGCCCGATCCTGCATATCGAGAAGCGCGAACTGAAGGCCTTGCGCAAGGCCGACGGCGTCGTCTGGTTCGATTTCGCGACGTTGTGCGGCGGCCCGCGCTCGCAGAACGACTACCTCGAACTGGCGAGCCGCTTTCATGCGATCGTGCTGTCCGAGGTGCCGCAGATGTCGCCGCGCATGGCGTCCGAAGCGCGGCGCTTTACCTGGCTGATCGACGTGCTGTACGACCACAAGGTGAAGCTGCTGATGTCGGCGGCGGTGCCGGCCGAGCAGCTCTACGTCGAAGGCCCGATGGCCAACGAGTTTGCGCGTACGGTGTCGCGCATCGTCGAGATGCAGTCGAAGGAATATCTCGAGACGCCGCGGCGCATCGTCGATACTTCGCTCACCTGAGCGCGGCTGTGCGCGCGTTGCGATCCGATCGTTAAATCCCGTCAAATGCATCGAATCGACGGGCATTTTCAGATTCGTCTTATATTCAGCGTCGAGGTCAGCCGATATCGTTGCGTCATGGTTCCTAAGGCTGGAGATCTCCATGACGCCGTATCGCGAATTGACCGACTACGAATGGCGCAGCGTCGCGCCGCTTCTGCCTGAGATGCAGCCGCGCGCCGAATTGCGCGGCCGTCCGCTCGCCAACACGCGCGCCGTGCTGAACGGCGTGCTGTGGGTGATCTACAGCGGCGCGACGTGGTCGTCGATGCCGCGCCGCTATCCGTCCTATCAAACCTGCCATCGCCGCTTCAAGGTCTGGCACGAGTCGGGCACGCTGATGCGCGTCATGCAGGCGCTGTACGGCGATGCCGGCGTGAATCTGTGCAACGAGCTGTCCGCGCGGATGCGCAAGCATGCGCAGTCGAAGGCGGCCGAGGCGCGCAGCGGCAGCGCATCGGCCTTTCGTGCAGCGAACGGCTGTCGGCCCAATGCGATGAAGCAGGCGGCGTGAGCGGCGGTTCCGTTCACCGTCGCGCCAAATGAAAATCGGCCTGTCGACTTCCGTCGCAGGCCGATTGCTTTATCGCGTTGCGCGCGCGAACGCGCAGTGCGTTACTGCTGGCGCACCCAGGTCTGCGACCGGCCGAGCAGCGACACGCCGATATAGCCGCGTACGACGAGCTTCTGGCCGCCGTCTTCGAGCGTCATCTTGCACTTGTAGACCTTGCCGTTCTCCGGATCCAGGATGTTGCCGCCGTCCCAGTGATCGCCGTCCTTCTTCATCGCCTTGATGATCGTCATGCCCTTGATCAGCTGATCCTTGCGTTCGTCCGTGCACGCCGTGCAGCGGCGATCGGGCGTATCGTTCGCGCCGAGCCCCTTGATCACCTTGCCCGACAACGTGCCGTCGCCGTCCTCGGCAATCTGCACGAGCGCCTTCGGCTGATGGGTGTTGTCGTCGATCGTCTGCCAGACGCCGACGGGGCTGTCCGCTTGCGCGAACGACGGGGCGGCACAGGCGAGCAGGGCGCCGGCGAGTGCAATGGTGCGCAACGGGCGGGTCAGTTGAATCATTGTCGTCCTCCTTGTTTCTCGTGTCGTGTTCGATTGCGCGCGCGAGCCGCCTGCATCGGACGGCCACTTGTTGCGAGCTCAGCCAGAATACGTGAAACCGTGCGCCACGTTTGATAGAGGGCACTCTAATCGAAACGGCCCGCGCGAGGCGGGCCGTTCGGACGATCAGTTCAACTGATACGAGAACGCGGCGTTCACGCGCGGGCTTCTCGATGCGCTTTCGACCGGTGCATCGCCGACCGGCTTCGCGACGGACAGATCGAGGCTGTAGTAGCGGCTGTCGGTCAGCCGCACGCCGACGCCGACCGACGAGAGCCGGTTCGGCAACGGCGTGCCTGCGTGCAGATACACGCGCGCCATGTCGTACGCGACGTACGGCGTGATCGACTTCAGATAGGTCCAGCCCGGCGAGAACGCGCGGTTCACTTCGAGCGACATGCCCCAGCCCGAATCGCCCGACGTCTCGCCCGGTTGAT
>NZ_JBQYLP010000099.1:0-14798 GCF_052683555.1 Burkholderia sp. BC1 | reverse complement strand
TATCATCGACTTGCCCCTCGGCGTCAACCCCGCACTGCTATAGATACCTGCTCTTTTTCCTGTCGCAGGGCTATCGCGTCATCGCGCACGACCGTCGCGGTCACGGACGCTCGAGTCAGGTTTGGGACGGTCACGACATGGATCACTATGCCGACGACGTGGCGGCAGTAGTCGACCATCTCGGCGTGCAAGGCGCCGTTCACGTCGGCCACTCCACCGGCGGCGGTGAGGTCATCCACTACGTCGCCCGACATGGCGAAGATCGCGTGTCGAAGGCCGTGCTGATCAGCGCCGTGCCGCCGCTGATGGTCAAGACCGACCAAAACCCCGGCGGCCTGCCGAAGGATGTGTTCGACAACCTGCAGGCGCAACTGGCCGCGAACCGCGCCCAGTTCTACTACGACGTTCCGGCCGGCCCGTTCTACGGCTACAACCGTGCCGGCGCGCAACCCTCGCAGGGTGTGATCTGGAACTGGTGGCGCCAAGGCATGATGGGCAGTGCCAAGGCACATTACGACGGCATCGTCGCCTTCTCCCAGACCGACTTTACCGAGGACCTGAAGAGCACCACGATCCCCGTGCTCGTGATGCATGGCGACGACGACCAGATCGTCCCGTATGCCGATTCCGGCGTGCTGTCGGCAAAGCTGGCCAGAAACAGCACGTTGAAGATCTACAACGGCTTCCCGCACGGCATGCCGACCTCCAACGCGGAAACGATCAACGCCGATCTGCTCGCGTTCGTGCGAGGATGAGCGCAACGGGTGCCGAGGGCTCGGCCCACGGCACCCGTTCCCTTGCAGGGCATGCACTACAAGCTGCGAGTCGGTTCTCGTCTATCGTGGCGCTTCACGCGTCCCGACGCCATGCCGCTCGCTTGCATCGATTTCGAGGATCGGCATCGCCTGATGCAACGGTGTTGTGTTGCCGATCCGGGTTCATCCGCGTACTGCCCCCGGCTCTGCGCCGACGGAGTATCCGTGTCCCGCAATATGTTCAACAACGCGCATCGCTTCTTGCAAAGTGCGGTTGTCGCGGCCTGCGTCGCATTAGCCTCTTCCTCATACGCTGCCGGCCTCACACGCAACAACGGCTGACCGCTTGACCTTGAAGTTGCCTTCAAGGTTAGCCTCTTGCCTGTCGTCATTTGGCGCAAAGTCGCAAAGGCAAAGGGTATGCAAACGATATTAGGGGCCAATGGTCAGATCGCCACGGAACTGGCCCGGGAACTGCGGCGCATCGGCACGGCGGATATACGCCTCGTCAGCCGCAATCCGCGCAAGGTCAATGACACCGATACGCTGGTGTCGGCCAATCTCCTCGATGCGCGCCAGACGGCGCAGGCGGTGACAGGCAGCGAGATCGTCTACTTCACGGCGGGCCTGCCGCCGGACACCGAGCTGTGGGAAACGCAGTTTCCCGTCATGTTGAAGAACGCACTCGATGCGTGCCGGGCGGAAGGCGCCAAGTTCGCCTACTTCGACAACACCTACATGTACCCGCAGGACAACCGGCTGCAAACGGAATCGACACAGTTCGCGCCGGTCGGCCGCAAGGGCAAGGTGCGCGCGGCGATGGCGTCGATGGTCCTCGACGAGATGGCGCGCGGCGACATTCCCGTCCTGATCGGTCGTGCGCCCGAGTTCTATGGCCCCGGCAAGACGCAGAGCTTCACCAACGCGCTGATCATCGACAAGCTGAAAGCCGGCAAGAAACCGAAAGTGCCGTTGCGCGACGACACGCGCCGCACACTGATCTGGACGCCCGATGCGAGTCGCGCGCTCGCGACGCTCGGCAATACGCCGGACGCGTTCGGGCAGACCTGGCATCTGCCGTGTTGCGACGATCGCCCGACATATCGGGAGTTCGTCGAGATGGCGAGCCGCGCATTCGGACAAAAGTCGGCCTATTCGATCGTAGGGAAATGGGCCTTCCGGATTGCGGGTCTCTTCTCGCCGCAAGTACGTGAAATCGAGGAGCTGCTGCCGCGCTACGAGCAGGACAATCTCTTTGACTCCACGAAGTTCAAGCGCCGATTCCCGGGCTTCGAGGTGACCACCTACCGGCAAGGTCTCGAACGCATTCGACAAGAGTCGTAGGCGTCTGCCATCTACCGCCCGCCGAGTCGAGCCGGTTCAGACGGCGGCAACACACCATGGGAAGTCGCGGAGTCCTCGCACCGGCGCCCTCGGCTTGACGAAACAGGCCGGCTTCGCGCCGACCTTTTTTCATTTCACGCTACGCCCGCGCCGGGCTTCACGCACCTTCCGCAGACTGCCCGCGCCCCTGCAGCAGATCGGCCATATCGTCGGCATGCTCCTCCTCGACCGCGAGAATTTCCTCGAACAGCCGGCGCGTGGTCACATCCTTCTCGCCGAGGTACCGGATGATCTCCCGATACGTATCGATCGCGATCCGCTCGGCTACCAGGTTCTCGGCAATCATGCTGGTCAGGTCGGTGCCCTCCTTGTACTCCGAATGCGCGCGCGTTTTCAGGCCGTCCGGCGCGAAGTCGGGCTCGCCGCCGAGCTGCACGATGCGCTCCGCAATGCGGTCGGCATGCTCCTGCTCTTCGGTCGCGTGCTGCGCGAATTCCTGCGCGACGGCCTCCGAATTGATGCCTCTCGCCATGAAGTAATGCCGCTTGTAGCGCAAGGTGCAGACGATCTCGGTCGCGAGCGCGTCATTGAGCAGCTTCAGCACCGTGGTGCGATCCGCGCCGTATGTTTGCGTGACCGGGCCGTCCGCCATGTGCTTGCGCGCATCTTCGCGAATTTTTTTCAGATCCAGCACGAACGAACCGCCCGATTCAGGTACGGCCTCGTGGGTTGCAGCTGACTTCGTCATCGATCTGCTCCTCTATCCGGTAGGAAAATCTGTCACTCGCTTCGCCGGGCGACTGAGCTAGATGGCGCCGCGGACACAAGCGTCCACGCGATGTCGCGGCCCGAGTGCGGCCCCTGCCTCCAGGCAGCGCGCCATTCCGCTCGCCGTCGGCGGTGAAGCACTCGTCGGGCGAGCAAGTTCCGAGCCTGCCCGCGGAGACAACCGGCCGGTTCGCGGTACGGCGATTGCTGTCTTGCTGCCGACCCGGCCCGCGCGGGGCCGGACCGTGAACTCAGAAGACTTCCGCCATGGCCCTATCGAACGCGTCCGGCAGGACGATCGCCAGCGTGATCGGCAAAGTCGTTGCGTGGCTCGTCGCGGTGCTGATCATTCTGCTCGCGGCGATCGCGCTGTTCATTTTCACGTTCGACTGGAATCGCGCGCGGCCGCTGATCGACGACAAGGTCAGCGCCGCGATCGGACGCCCGTTCACGATCAACGGGGACCTGACCGTACGCTGGCATCGCGCCGCCGGTGAAACCGGCTGGCGCGCGTGGGTGCTATGGCCGACTTTCGCCGCACGCAACATCACGATCGCGAACCCGGACTGGGCAAAGCAGCGGTACTTCGCCACGCTCGAGCAAATCGACTTCCAGGTGAAGATGCTGCCGCTGCTCACGCACGACATCGTGATTCCTACCATCAATCTCGTCAGCCCTTCCGTCGATCTCGAGCGGCTCGCCGACGGACGAAACAACTGGACCTTCAAGTTCAAGTCGTCCGCGCATCCGCTGGCGTGGAAGCTCGACCTGCACGACATCCGGCTCGACAAGGGCAACATCGCGCTGTCCGACCAGCAAAAAGGCCTGGTGATGCAAGTGACGGTCAACACGCTCGGGCAGGCGATTCCGATCGGCGAAGTCCTCAAGCAGCAGGAAAACAAATCGCGCAGCGCGTCGGCCGAGACGGTCGGCAAGCGCGGCGCGCAACAGCTCAGCAAGCAGGCGCGCACGGCGGCCTCGGCTACATCCCCGACCTCCGCTACATCGGGCGCTTCGGCACCTCGTGCCGCGCCTGCAAGCGCAGCTTCGGTCGCCAAGCCGGCAGCAAGCGGATCGGCCGCCCCCGCCTCGCCGCAAACGAACGAACCGCAATACGGCATCGGCTGGACGGCGACCGGCAGTTACCACCATTCGCCGCTGTCGGGCAGCGGCAAGCTCGGCGGTGTGCTCGCGTTGCAGGACGCGTCGCGGCCGGTGCCGGTACAAGCCGATGTCAAGGCGGGCGACTTGCACGTGGCGCTGGTCGGCACCGTCACCGACCCCGCGCACCTCGCTGCCGTCGATTTGCGCCTGTGGCTGCAAGGCTCGAGTCTCGATCGCCTCTATCAATTGACGGGCATCACGCTTCCCAAGACCCCGCCCTATGCCACCGAGGGCCACCTGATCGGCAACATCCAACCGGGCAACAGCGTGTTCCGTTATGAAAAATTTTCAAGCCGCGTGGGTGGCAGCGATCTGAGCGGCACGCTCGTTTATACGCAGCGCAAGCCGCGGCCGCTGCTCAAGGGCGACGTGGTCTCGAACCTGCTGCAGTTCAAGGATCTGGCGCCGGTGGTGGGCGCCGACAGCAACGCGAGCAAGGCAAAGCGCGGCGACACGGCGCGCCAGCCGGCGAACAAGGCGCTGCCGGTCGAAGGCTTCCGGACGGAGCGCTGGAGCGCGATCGATGCCGACGTGAAATTCACGGGCCGGCGCATCGTCAAGGATCCCGCGCTGCCGATCACCGATCTGTACACGCACATCGTGATGACCGACGGCGTGCTGTCGTTGCAGCCGCTGAAGTTCGGCGTCGCGGGCGGCTCGATCGCCTCGGACCTCCATCTCGACGGCCGCGAACGGCCGCTCAAGGCGCGCGCCTCGACGCGCGTGCGCGGTCTCAAGCTGAAGCAGTTGCTGCCGACCATGAAGACGATGCAGAGCGCGCTCGGCGAAGTCAACGGCGACGCGCAGTTGTCCGCGACCGGCAACACGCCGGCGGCGCTCGCCGCGAGTTCGAACGGCGAGGTGAAGCTGCTCGTCACCGACGGCACGCTCAGCCGTCTGCTGATGGAAGCCGCAGGCCTCAACGTCGCGAACGTCGTCTACGAAAAGATGTATGGCAATCGCAATGTGCATATCAACTGTGCGGCCGCCGATTTCGTCGTCACGGACGGCGTGCTCGATTCGCATGCGTTCGCGCTCGATACCGACGACGCCGTCATCAACGTCGACGGCAAGGTCGACATGAAGAACGAAACGATGAATCTCGGCATCCATCCGCACACGAAAGGCTTCCGCATTTTTTCGCTGCGCTCGCCGCTCTATGTCAAAGGCACCTTCAAGAATCCGCACGTCGGCGTGAATGCAACGGCCCTCGCCGTGCGCGGCGGCGCGATGGTCGGCCTCGGTCTGATCAATCCGTTCGCCGCGCTGATTCCGCTGATCGCGCCGAGCAACCACAAACCGCTGCCGTGCCAGCAGCTGATCGCGGCAATGCAGTCGCAGCAGCCGAGCGCGCCGCCGCCCGGTCAGCGCAAGAAATCGAAGGGCCTGCGCCTGCCGCCCGGCACGCCGGTGTCGGACGCAGCCCATCCGTCCGGCCCGACGCTGCCGTTGCCCAAGGCGACGCATTGATTCTACGGACTGCGATGCACATCGCATGGATGAAATCCGGAACGACATAAGTTCGTCGTCAGGCACGATCGTTGCATCGCCGGGATAACGATGCGCTCGCTGCCGGCTGCCGATCCCTTGGCAGCAGCCGGCGTGGCGATCGCTCGGCGGCCGGACCGTGCCGCCCGTCATCCTCGCATTACGCGTCGCCGCGAGCACCGGCCCCGATCGCCATCGATCGAGCCGGGCTCCCTGCGCGTCATCGCCGGATCGTTGCCGGCCACCCTGTCATGAGGAAACTGGAACAGCAACGCAGGAACGGCCGAAGGGCGCCCTTCAGGGCCGCGCACAGCGACGCCGGCCCGCGCGGCCACAAGATAGCGCCCGCCGCCGTGCCGGGTTTGAAGACGTTGACCTCGCTGGCGACGGGCGTCGTCATGGTCTGCGCGATGTATTTCGGGCGGACGGTGCTGATTCCGATCACGCTCGCCGTGCTGCTGAGCCTCCTGCTGGCGCCGCTCGTGGACCTGCTGCGGCGGCTGCGTCTCGGCGAACTCGTCTCGGTGCTGGTCGCCGTCTGGCTGGCCTTGTCGGTGCTGACGGCATTCGGTTTCCTGATCGGCGCGCAGTTGGCGGAACTGGCGTCCGACTTGCCGCGCTATCAAGTCGCGATCGAACGCCGAATCGACAATATCCAGCAAACGGTCGTGGTCCACGCGGATGCGGTCCTCACGCGGACCATCGACGCGCTCAAGCGCGTGGCGCCCGTGCGCGAGGAGCACACGTCCGACACGAGGCCTACCGGCCCGGCGGACAAAGCGCCGTTGCCCGTCGAAGTCCACGAGCCGTCGCCTTCGCCGCTGCAGCTCGCGCAAGGATTTCTTTCGCCGGTCGTCAGCCCGCTCGCGACGATCGGCATCGTGATCGTGACCGCGATCTTCATCCTGCTGCAGCGCGCCGACCTGCGCGAACGCCTGATTCGACTTGCCGGCTCGCGCGACATGCACCGCACCACGACGGCAATGAGCGATGCCGCGCGTCGCCTGAGCCGCTACTTTCTCGCGCAGCTGTGCGTCAACGTCTGTGTCGGCGCGGTGTTGAGCCTCGGGCTCGCCGTGATCGGCCTGCCGGGCGCGCTGCTGTTCGGCGTGATTGCGGGGTTGATGCGCTTCGTGCCGTACGTCGGCGTGTGGATCGCCGCGCTGCCGGCCACGATTCTCGCCGCCGCCATGAGTCCCGGCTGGTCGATGATCGTCGCGATACTGGTGCTCTTCTCCGTGACCGAAGTGGCCGCCGGCCAATTTCTCGAACCGCTCGTCTACGGTCACAGCACCGGCCTTTCGCCGATCGCGGTGATCGTCGCGGCGATTTTCTGGAGCTGGCTGTGGGGCCCGGTCGGTCTCGTGCTCTCCACACCGCTTACGCTCTGCCTCGTGATTCTGGGGCGCTATGTCAGCGGACTCGAATTCCTCGACGTGCTGTTCGGCGACAGACCGGCGCTGACGCCGGGCGAGCGCTTCTATCAACGCCTGCTGACCGGCGATCGCGAACGGGCATTGGCGCAGGCCGACACGCTGCTGAAGAAACGCTCGCTTTGCGCGTACTACGACGCCGTTGCGCTCGAGGGTCTTCGTCAGGCACGAATCGACCTGCTGCGTGGCGTCGTCTCGCCGAAGCAATTGCGGCGCATCCGCGAAACGGTGCTGGACCTCGTACATAGCCTGGAGCCCGACAGCGATGCCGCGCCGACGCCGCCGTCCGCATCGCCGTTGTCGGCCGACGAAGGCACGCCCGACCGCGTGCCGTCGGTGCTTTGCATCTCGGGCAGCGGCAAGCTGGACGATGTCGTCGCGACCATCGCCGTGCGTCTGCTGCGCCAGCGCGGGCTGCATGCCGAAAGCGCCGGCTACGAGCGCTTTCCGAGGAGCGGCTTTCGCGACCCGCGTCTGTCCGGCGCGGCCGTGATCGCCGTGATCTCGCTCGACGCCGTCGATGCGCCGCCGTACCTGCGCGATCTGATACGCCGGCTGAACCAGCGCGCGACGACGGCCAGCATCGTCGTCGGCTTGTGTGGACGCGACACCGAGTGCCCGGCGCTTTGGCGGAAGATGGGCGTATCGGCGACGCTGTCGTTCAGCGAACTCATCGATCGCTGCGTGCTGCTCGCGCAGCGTCACGCGGACGGCGGCGAGCCCGCGCGCAGCAACCCCGTCGCACCGAACACCGGCGCAGTCGTTCACTATCGACGCGACGCATGATGCTGCGCGCAACGCGTCGCCGTCGTCCGGTGCGATACCTCACCGTTCACCTTCCCAGTCGTGCCAGTCGACCGAATGCGATTTCAGATACGCCGACACGGTTTCACCGAGCGTCGGCATGAAGTGGTCCTCGCCGATTCGCTCGTACAACCCATACCGTTTCAGGCTGTCCTTGACGGGCCCCTTGAGCTCGGCGAAGCAGAGTTGCACGTCCGCGTCGTGGAGTTCGCCGTCGAGCCTTGCCAGCATGTCGGCTGCGGTGAGATCGATATCCGTCACCGGCTCGGCCGCGATCGCAACCCACCGCGTGTGCGTGGGCGCCTCGCGCGCCGCCGTCAACACGCGTTCGTGAAAGATTTCCGCATTCGCGAAGAACAACGGCGCATCCCAGCGCAGCAGAACCAGTCCCGGGATGCGTCGTGCGTCCGGATGGCGCGCGGTGTCGTGATAGCCCTTCACGCCGTCGCGCCGGCCGAGCACCGCTGAATAAGGGCGCCACGCGCGCCACAGGAAGGCGAGCACGGCGAGCCCGAGTGCGATGCCCACGCCGACGACGACACCCCACACCACGACGCCGACAAAGCAGGCGAGCGACTGCGCGAATTCCGGACGACGCAGCCGGTAGAGCCGCCGCAGGCCGGTGATCTCGATCAACGACAGCGACGCGGCAACGACTACGGCGCCAAGGGTCGCTTGCGGCGTATCGCGCAATGCCTGCGGGACGAAAAGCAGCAACGCTGCCACGATGAGCGCGGCAATGAGGCCGCACGCCTGACTCTTCGCGCCTGCGCCCTCGGCGACGGGCGTGCGCGATCCGCTGGCCGCAACTGCAAAGCCCTGGAACAGACCGGCAGCAATATTGGCGATGCCAAGCGCCACGAATTCGCGATTGCGATCGACGCGCTCCCCGCTGCGCAATCCGTATATCTGCGACAGCATGCTGAGGTCCGTCAACGACACCAGCGCGATGGCAGCGGCGCTCGCCGGTAGTGCAAGCCATTCGCTCCAGGCAAGCGCCGGAAATTCGGGTATCGGCAGCCCGCGCGGCAAGCTGCCTACCACGCCGATACCGGCGCGCGCCGCCAGATCGAAATAGGCGGCCGCGATGGTCGCGACAACCACGGCGACCAGCACGCCCGGCATTCTCGGCATCCAGCGTTTGAACGCGAGGATCACGGCAAGCGAAAGCACACCGATCGACAAGGCCGCGAGGTTCGTTTTGCCGGCAGCAACGGCCGTTGCCAGCTCGCGCAGTTGCTGCGGAATCGCCGCTTCGTGCACCGTCAGACCGAGCAGCTTCGGCAGCTGGCTGACGATGATCGTGACGACGATGCCGTTGAGATAGCCATAGCGGATCGGCATGGAGAGCAGATCCGTGACGAAGCCGAGCCGGAATAGACCGACGGCCAGACAGAGCGTGCCGGAGAGCAACGCGAGCGCACCTGCGAGCGCAGCCGCATGCGCGGCATTGCCGTGCGCGAGCGGCACGACGCTCGCCGCGATCAGCGCAATCAGTGCGGAATCGGGCCCGAGCACGAGGACGCGGCTCGGCCCGAACACCGCGTAGGCGACCAGCGCGGCAATCGACGCATAGAGCCCCGACGCGGCGGAAAGGCCGGACGCGATCGCGTAGGCCATGCCGGCCGGCACCAGCACGGCGCTGAGGGTCGCGCCCGCGATTGCGTCGCCCGGCAGCCATGCGATCCGGTACGTGCGGATCCACGCGATACCGGGCACGTAGCGCGCGACTTCCCTGCCGAGCCGTACGACGCCGACCTTAGCCACCCGTCTCGCTCCCGCGGAATGCGGCACGGCCGTGAGTTTTCGGATCTCGTGGTTCCATGGCGACTACGGGCCGTTCCGGACGCCCGTGCGCAGCAAGTCCCATACCCGGCGGCCGCGAGGCCGGCTGACGTCGCGCCTATTGCGTACGCGTGCCGAGCGATTACGACAGCGTCGATTTGTACGTTTTTCTCGCCCGGGCGCAAATGTATCCGTCCGCTCCGGGCGCGCTGCGACGCGACGCAACCGGACACGACCGCGTTGGGCGCGCGCATCGTCATGGTCGAAGCCGCGCGCGGCCGCCGGAAGGTGCGAAAAATGCTCGCGTGTGTCGATCGGACTGGCCTGCTACCGCATGGCCTCCATCCATGAAGCAAATGCGTCGGAACGACGACGCGCGAGGGAGCGTAATGGAAAGGGAACTGAAGCTGCTGGTCGACCGCGAGCACGTCGACCGCATCCGCGAATCGCCGCTGTTCGCGGACAGCAAGCACGCCGACTTGCCGGACACACTGCTGACCAGCACCTACTACGACACATCGGAATTTGCGTTTCGTCGCTGCAATGCATCGCTGCGCGTGCGAATGCAAGGCGACAAGACCGTCCAGACCATCAAGATCGACGGCGCGACATCGGCAGGCCTATACGAGCGCGACGAATTCGAAATGCCGGTGGAAGGCCCTGCGCCCGATCTGAGTTTGTTCAACGACTCGCTCCCCGCCGACAGCGACCTCGGCAAGCTGATTCGCGACGAACGCACCGCGACGGACCTCGGACCGCGCTTCGTCACGAAGATTCGCCGCACGCTGCTGCCGTTGCGCGCGCAACCGGGCGAGGAAATCGAGTTTGCGATCGACGAAGGCACGATCGAAACCGAGACGGATTCGGCGTCCGTCGTCGCCGTCGAAATGGAACTGAAGCAAGGCCGCCCCGAGCGTCTTTATCACATTGCGCTCGAACTGCTCGCAACGGTGCCGCTGCGCTTCGACCCGATGAGCAAGGCCGATCGCGGCTATGAAATGCTGCTGCAACACCATCAGCCGCCGGTGAAGGCGAAGCCCGTGACGCTTCACAAGCGGGACAGCATCGAAGACGCCTTCCGCACGATCGCGCACAACTGCCTCGAGCAGGTTCACGCGAACGAGCGCGGTGTCGTGTCCGGTCACGACCCGTCGAGCGTGCACCAGATGCGCGTCGGCCTGCGCCGCCTGCGCTCGGCGCTCGATCTGTTCGACAAGATGATCCCCGCCTATCCCGGGCTTCAGGACGAACTGCGCTGGATCGCGTCGGAGCTCGGCGAGGCGCGCGACTGGGAGGTCCTTGCCCGCTCGACGCTCGGCCAGGCACTCGCGCAAACCGAGAAGGAGCACGAACGCCAGGCGGTGGAGCGCGCGTGCAGGCGCGTGGCGACGGAAAAGCGCGCCAGTGCGGCCGCTGCCGTGCAGTCCGTCCGTTACACGCAACTGATCCTGCAACTGACTTTGTGGCTCGACAGCGCACGCTGGCGTGACGGCATGTCGAGGCAGGCGTCCGAGGCCGTGCAGAAACCGGTGAAGCGGCTGGCATCCGACGTCCTGCGCCGCCGGCACAAAAAATTGCTGAAGCGCGGCCGAGGGCTGGCCGATCTCGACGATCGCCGCCGCCATCGCGCACGCATCGCGGCGAAACAACTTCGGTATGCGACAGAATTCTTTGCGTCGCTGTTTCCGAAGTCGGCGGTGAAGCACTATGTGGCGACGTTGAGCGAGCTCCAGGACGATCTGGGCTGGCGCAACGATGCCGTGGTCGCCCCTCGTCTGCTCGATTCGCTGCCGCATGACGCCGCCGATACCGTCGCCGGGGCCGCTTTCGTGCGCGGGTTCTGGGCTTCGCGCGCGGCCGCCGATTACGCCCAGATGAAAAGATTGTGGAAACGCTTCAGGCGGCTGTCCCCCCCTCAATAGCGCTCGAGCGGCGGCCATGTCGTATCGCGGCCGGCATCGGCGCCAAGCCGCTGCGACCACCGGGGCTCGCGCGACATGCCATGCCGCGCGAACACGCGAGGCTATGCGTATCGTGGACGGTCGGCGGCCCGTCGAGGTCGAAATCGGCGGACCGCCGCCGTGCCTGTCCGTGCTTTAACGATGATGATGCGCACGTGCCGCGCGCGTCTGTGCTGCCTTCTTTGCGGCCGCCGAGCGGCCTGCCGCCCCTTTGGTCTGCGCGGCCTTCTTCGCGGCGGCAGAACGGCTCGCGGCCGGACGACGCGCGGCAGCGCTCTTCGCCTGCTTCGACATTGCGGCTGACGACGCGCCCTCCTTGCTCTCGCGCTTCAACACGGCGGTCGTCGTGCGCGAGCGTTTCGCTTTCGATTCGGTGCTGGCGCTGGTTTTTTTCTTGCCGTGACCCGCAGCGGTGTCCCGTGCCGCCTTCTTGCGTGTCGCTTCGCTCGTCTTGCCCTTCGCGGGCGGCTTCAGGTCGACGCCCGCGCGCCGCGCTTCCGACAAGCCGATGGCCACGGCCTGCTTGGCCGAACGCACCCCGTGCTTGCCGCTGCGTACGCGGTCGATCTCCTCCTTGACGAACTCGCCGGCTTGCGTGCTCGGCGACTTGCCGGCGCGTTTGTCGGCGCGTGCTCGCTGGATCGCTCTCTGTTCGGGCATGGTCACTCTCCTTGACAAAGGTGTGGCCGTTCCTACGAGCAACCGGCGTGCCCGACACACGCTGAACGGCCTTCGCCGGCAGCGCGCGCGAATCCGCGTGCGCGCCGCTTATGCTCGCCAGTCGGATCGATAGCAGAATTTATCGGTTCTCGTCCGCGCTCGGCGTTGGTACGTTAGCCGGCTCGCTTCAATGCAAACGAACCGACAAGGAGCACGCTTCATGACGTCGATGAACCGCCGCGCATTCGCGCGCGCGATGCTGGCCGCCGGCCTGACTGCCGCGGGTGTCCGCGCCCGCGCCGACGATGCGCCCACCGCGCTGCGCATCGGATACCAGAAATCGTCGACGCTGATCACGCTGCTCAAGACGCGCGGCACGCTCGAACAGGCGCTCGCGCCGCTCGGCATGCGCGTGTCGTGGCATGAATTCGCGAGCGGGCTGCCGCTGACCGAGGCGCTCAACGTCGGCGCCGTCGATTTCAGCGCCGACGTGGCCGACACGGTGCCGGTCTTCGCGCAGGCCGCGCACGCGCGCTTCGTGTATGTCGCGCAGGAAGCGCCGTCGCCGAAAGCGCAGGCGATCGTCGTCAAGCAGGACGGCGCGCTGCGCACGCTCGCCGACCTCAAGGGCAAGCGCATCGCCGTGACGAAGGCCGCCGGCAGCCACTATCTGCTGCTCGCCGCGCTCGCGCGCGCGAAGCTCGCGCCGGCCGATGCGGCAATCCACTATCTCACGCCTGCGGACGGCCGCGCGGCATTCGAGCGCGGCAGCGTCGATGCGTGGATCACGTGGGATCCCTATGTCGCGTCGGTGGACCGGAATCCCGACGTGCGGATTCTCGCCGACGGCGACGGGCTTGCGTCTTATCAGCGCTACTACCTCGCGTCGAGTAGTTTCGCCGCGGCCCGCCCCGACGTCGTGCAGATTCTGTTCGACCGGCTGTCGCAAGCCGGCACATGGTTGCGTGCGCATCAGCCGGAAGCGGCGAATACCCTCGCGCCGATCTGGGGGCTCGACGCCGCGACGATCGAGCGCGCCAACGCGCGACGCAGCTACCTCGTGCGCGAAGTGCTGCGGCCGAACTTCGGCGAGCAGCAGAAGATCGCCGACACCTTTCTCGCTGCCGGACTGCTGCCGGCGCGCGTCGATACCGGGCAGGCACTGCGCTGGAATTTCGCCGCGAAACGGGCGGAGCCGATCGGTGCGTGAGCGCCCGTGCTGACGGGCGCGAGAATTTCGTGCGCTTTGATGAAATTATGTTGACAGACGTTTCAGACACGCTAGAATAGCGGTCTTTCGCGATGCAGCACCAAGCGAAACGTGCCCAGGTGGCGGAATTGGTAGACGCACTAGGTTCAGGTCCTAGCGGTGGCAACACCGTGGAGGTTCGAGTCCTCTCCTGGGCACCACTGTTTTAAAAAGGTCGGCTTTATGCCGGCCTTTTTCATTTTGAGCCCAGGAAGCAAAGCGCCTGCGCGCTTTGCGCGAGGACTCGAAAGGCTGCGCTTGCAAGCGCAGCCGGGGTCGCGCTCGTGTGACCGAGTCCTCTCCTGGGCACCATCTGTTTTCGAAAAGGTCGGCTCTCAGCCGACCTTTCTTCACTTCCGGCACAAAAAATCACGCGCCCTGCCCGTTCCAGCGCTTCGCCGCAATCGCGACGCGCTCGCCGAGCACTTCAGCCGTTTTCCGGTCGCTCTCGATGATCGCGTCGCCGCCCTGATCGGCATTCGCCTGCGCCATCGCGCCGAGGAACGAACCCAGCCGATTCAGATCGTTGACCGACCCCTGGCTGTTGTTGTTGCCGGGCATCAGGCCGAGACTCACCCACAGCATCTGGTGCTGCCCCGCGAAGACGGCGAGCTGCTGCAGCGTCGCCAGCTTGTCGCCGCTTTGCGAAGCGGAGACCGTGAAGCCGGCCGCGAGTTTGTCGCGCCACTTGCCCCAGTACTTCGACGACGCGTCCATGAATCCCTTGAATTGCGCGGACGCGCTGCCCATGTAGGTCGGCGAACCGAAGATGATTGCGTTCGCGTCGTGCTCGAGATACGCCCAATGATCGTCGATCGCCTCGACGGGGATCAGCTTCACCGACGCGCCGTCGACCTTCTCGACACCGCGCGCGACGGCTTCCGCAATGACGGCCGCATGACCGTAGCCACTATGAAAAACCACGGCAATTTCCGACATGAATGACTCCTTGTTCAAATACAAAGGGAACGAGCGACGAAATGTTACCAGTTAAGTAACACATTTGCTCGCAAACGAATCGAGTCGCCGAACCGGGCCCGCGTCGCACGTCGTTGCGTCGATGATGAAACGCGTGCACCGTGTTCGCCGTATCGGCGGAGCTCGGCACGTGTCCGCGATGACGTGTGCCGTGTCGAAACGATAGTGCGCGGGCAAACGCGCATAAATACGCATCGGGAAAATTCACCCGTTCGCGGTGTGCGGCAATCGCTGCACGCCGCGCGAGCGCCGCAACGAGACCTGCTGGCGGCGCGTCTTTTTCGATCGATCCAGTAAAAAGCTGTTGACAGTCCTCAAGGACACGCTACAATAGCGGTCTTTCGCATCGCAGCAAGCGAAACGTGCCCAGGTGGCGGAATTGGTAGACGCACTAGGTTCAGGTCCTAGC
>NZ_JBQYLP010000098.1:0-15112 GCF_052683555.1 Burkholderia sp. BC1 | reverse complement strand
GCGACCCCCGGCGTGACAGGCCGGTATTCTAACCGACTGAACTACCGCTCCTTGGTCTTGCCGAACCGGGAAACTGGTGGGTGCTGAGGGGATCGAACCCCCGACCTACGCCTTGTAAGGGCGCCGCTCTACCAGCTGAGCTAAGCACCCGTTTCCGATTCGATCTGGCTGCGATCTGCGTTTCCGCATCAACAACCAGCGAGCCTGCGATTCTAATTCATCCCCGAATACTTTGCTAGCCCCGAGCACGATTTTTTCATCAGCCGACGCGCACGCTCCCGACGACGCACATAAAAAAACCCGCGGACACGCCGCGGGTTTCGTGAACGACCGTCAGGACGGCGTTCGGGTCAGTGCTTGACGACTTCGGTCGAGCCGGCATCCTTCGACGCATCGGCCACCGGCGCCGACGAAGCCTTCGCCTCCTCTTCCGGAGGCAGCGGCGTCGGCAGACGTTCGAGCGCGAGTTCCAGCACCTTGTCGATCCAGCGGACCGGCACGATCTCGATCGCGTTCTTCACGTTGTCCGGAATCTCGGCGAGATCCTTCACGTTCTCTTCCGGGATCAGCACGAGCTTGATGCCACCGCGATGCGCCGCGAGCAGCTTCTCCTTCAGCCCGCCGATCGGCAACACTTCGCCGCGCAGCGTGATTTCACCCGTCATCGCGACATCGGCACGCACCGGGATACCGGTCAGCACCGACACCAGCGCCGTCGTCATCGCTCCGCCGGCGGACGGACCGTCCTTCGGCGTCGCACCTTCCGGCACGTGGATGTGGATGTCCTGCTTCTCGAACGCTTCGTCCTTGATGCCCAGACGCCGCGAACGCGAGCGCACGACCGAACGCGCCGCCTCGACCGACTCCTTCATCACGTCGCCGAGCGAACCGGTGCGGATCACGTTGCCCTTGCCCGGCATCACCGCGGCTTCGATCGTCAGCAGATCGCCGCCGACTTCCGTCCACGCGAGGCCCGTCACCTGACCGACCTGGTTTTCCTTCGCCGCGAGGCCGAAGTCGTACTTGCGCACGCCCAGGAACGTGTCGAGGTTGTCGCCGTCGACCTTGATCGCGCCCGATGCCTTCTTCAGCAGCAGCATCTTCACGACCTTGCGGCAGATCTTCGACACTTCGCGCTCGAGCGAACGCACACCGGCTTCGCGCGTGTAGTAGCGGATGATGTCGCGGATCGCCTGCTCGGTGACCTCGATCTCGCCGTCCTTCAGACCGTTGTTCTTCTTCTGCTTCGGCAGCAGGTAGCGCTGCGCGATGCTGACCTTCTCGTCTTCCGTGTAGCCCGACAGACGAATCACTTCCATCCGGTCGAGCAGCGGCGGCGGGATGTTCAGCGAGTTCGACGTCGCGACGAACATCACGTCCGACAGATCGAAGTCGACTTCGATGTAGTGATCGGCGAACGTGTGGTTCTGTTCCGGATCGAGCACTTCGAGCAGCGCCGACGACGGATCGCCGCGGAAATCCATGCCCATCTTATCGACTTCGTCGAGCAGGAAGAGCGGATTGCGCACGCCGACCTTCGCGAGGCTCTGCAGGATCTTGCCCGGCATCGAGCCGATATACGTTCGGCGGTGACCGCGGATCTCGGCTTCGTCACGCACGCCGCCGAGCGCCATCCGGACGAACTTGCGGTTCGTCGCGCGGGCGATCGACTGGCCGAGCGAGGTCTTGCCGACGCCCGGAGGCCCGACGAGGCACAGGATCGGCGCCTTGACCTTGTCGACGCGCTGCTGCACCGCGAGATACTCGAGGATCCGTTCCTTGACCTTCTCGAGGCCGTAGTGATCCTCGTCGAGCACCTGCTCGGCGTTCGACAGGTCGTTGTTGACCTTGCTCTTCTTGCGCCACGGCAGGCCGATCAGCGTGTCGATGTAGTTGCGCACGACGGTTGCTTCCGCCGACATCGGCGACATCAGCTTCAGCTTCTTCAGCTCGGCGTCGGCCTTCTTCTTGGCCTCCTTCGGCATGCGCGCGGCGTTGATGCGCTTCTCGAGCTCCTCGAGATCCGCACCCTCTTCGCCTTCGCCCAGTTCCTTTTGGATCGCCTTGACCTGCTCGTTCAGGTAGTACTCGCGCTGGCTCTTTTCCATCTGGCGCTTCACGCGCCCGCGGATGCGCTTTTCGACCTGCAGGATGTCGATCTCCGCTTCGAGCTGCGCGAGCAGGTGCTCGAGACGCTCGATGACCGGGAACATCTCGAGGATGTGCTGCTTCTGGTCGAGCTTCAGCGGCAGACGCTCGGCGATCATGTCGGCGAGACGGCCTGCTTCGTCGATGCCCGACAGCGACGTGAGAATCTCCGGCGGGATCTTCTTGTTCAGCTTCACGTACTGATCGAACTGCGACACGATCGCACGGCGCAGCGCTTCCGTTTCGGCGCTGTCCGCATGATCGGGCTCGAGCGGCATCACTTCGCAGGAGAACTGCGTCTCCTGTTCCTCGATCGACAATGCCTTCGCGCGCTGCAGCCCCTCGACGAGCACCTTCACGGTGCCGTCCGGCAGCTTCAGCATCTGCAGGATGTTGGCAATACAACCGACTTCGTACATGTCCTTGTCGGTCGGTTCGTCCTTCGCCGCGGTCTTCTGGGCGACGAGCATGATGTGCTTGCCGCCTTCCATCGCTGCTTCGAGGGCCTTGATCGATTTCGGCCGGCCCACGAAGAGCGGAATCACCATGTGCGGGAAAACGACGACGTCCCGCAGCGGCAGCAGCGGGAGCGTGATGCGTTCCGGCGGGAGAAGTTGGGTGCCTGACATTTCATTTCCCCATGAGTGGAATCAATTGTTCGGTAATTGAGGCCGGCACATCGGATTGCAAGCCTTCAAGTGCGGGAAATATTCGGTAAGAAAGTAACCACCGCGTGTCGAGTCAGAGTTACCCACAAGATAAACGAAAAAAAGCCGCCCACGTTTTCATGAACGGCCCTTTTTCGCAGAACACCGTCGGCAAGCCGGTCAGTTCGAACCCGCCACCTTCGGCGTGTCCTCGTAGATCAGCAGCGGCTTGCCGTCGCCATCGATCACGTTCTCATCGATGATGACCTTGCTGACCCCTTTCATCGTGGGCAGCTCGTACATCACGTCGAGCAGCGCCTGTTCGATGATCGAGCGCAAGCCGCGCGCGCCGGTCTTGCGACGGATCGCCTTGCGGGCGACCGCCTGCAGCGCGGCCGGGCGGATCTCCAGCTCGACGCGCTCCATTGCGAACAGCTTGTGATACTGCTTGACGAGCGCGTTCTTCGGCTCGACGAGGATCTTCATCAGCGCGGCTTCGTCCAGCTTGCCGAGCGTCGCCACCACGGGCAGACGGCCGATCAATTCGGGGATCAGACCGAATTTGATCAGGTCTTCCGGCTCGACGTCGCGCAGCACTTCGCCTGCGTCGCGATCCTGCTTGCTCTTGACCGTCGCGCCGAAGCCGATGCCCGTCTTTTCGGTGCGATCGGTGATCACCTTTTCGAGGCCGTCGAACGCGCCGCCGCAGATGAACAGGATGTTCGTCGTGTCGACCTGGATGAAATCCTGGTTCGGGTGCTTGCGGCCGCCCTGCGGCGGCACCGACGCCATCGTGCCCTCGACGAGCTTCAGCAGCGCCTGCTGCACGCCCTCGCCCGACACGTCGCGCGTGATCGACGGGTTGTCCGACTTGCGGCTGATCTTGTCGATCTCGTCGATGTAGACGATGCCGCGCTGGGCCTTGTCGACCTCGTAGTTGCAGTTCTGCAACAGCTTCTGGATGATGTTCTCGACGTCCTCGCCGACGTAGCCGGCTTCAGTCAGCGTCGTCGCATCGGCGATCACGAACGGCACGTTGAGCAACCGCGCGAGCGTCTGCGCGAGCAGCGTCTTGCCCGAGCCGGTCGGCCCGATCAGCAGGATGTTGCTCTTCGACAGCTCGACGTCGTCCTTCTTGTCGAGATGCTTCAGACGCTTGTAGTGGTTGTACACGGCGACCGCGAGGATCTTCTTCGCGCGCTCCTGCCCAATCACGTATTGATCGAGGATGTCGCGAATCTCCTGCGGGCTCGGCAGATCCGAGCGGGACAGGCTGGCCTCGACGCCGGCGGCGGCCGCCTCGTCGCGAATGATCTCGTTGCAGAGGTCGATGCACTCATCGCAGATGAACACCGACGGGCCCGCGATGAGTTTTTTCACCTCATGCTGACTCTTCCCGCAAAACGAGCAATACAACAGCTTCTCGCTGTTCGAACCTTTTTTGTCCGCCATGAATGTAGAGCCTCCGGACAGGTAAATGACATGATACGCCGATTACTCCGGACACCGCGCGCGGGACGCGGCCGAAGCCGGCTGATGCGCTTGCCGCAGATGCTCAGGGCATTTCGGGACACTGCCGGGGCGCCGCACGAAACGGGGCGGCACCCCACTTAAGTTCAGGGACGCTTCAGCAGCACCTGGTCGATCAACCCGTACGCCTTCGCGTCTTCGCTCGACATGAAGTTATCACGGTCGGTGTCGCGCGCGATGCGCTCGACGTCCTGGCCCGTATGTTGCGCGAGCAGGTGGTTGAGCCGCTCCTTCAGGTACAGGATCTCGCGCGCCTGGATCTCGATGTCGGACGCCTGGCCGCGCGCGCCGCCGAGCGGCTGGTGAATCATCACGCGCGAGTTCGGCAGAGCAAAACGCTTGCCCTTCGCGCCCGACGCGAGCAGGAACGCGCCCATGCTGGCCGCGAGCCCCATGCAGAGCGTCGACACGTCCGGCTTGATGAACTGCATCGTGTCGTAGATCGCCATGCCGGCCGACACCGAACCGCCCGGGCTGTTGATGTACAGGCTGATGTCCTTGTCGGGATTCTCGCTCTCGAGGAACAGCAGTTGCGCGACCACCAGGTTGGCCGTCTGGTCGTTCACTTCGCCGACCATGAATACCAGGCGCTCCTTCAGGAGACGCGAATAGATGTCGTACGAACGCTCGCCGCGGCCGCTCGTTTCGACGACGATCGGCACGAGCCCCAGCGCTTGCGCCTCGAAACCCTGCGGCGCGTTCGAAGCAAGCATGTCCAGCAATTCAGCGCGAGTGATCATTCAATGAACCTTGTTCGAATGGAAAATTGAACGGAGGGAAGCCGCCCGCTCAATCGCCATATTAATGGCAACCGTGCGCCCGACGTAAAAACGGCGTGCAGGCCGTCGCTCCGACAGCCGGCACGCCGCTGCTGCGACAGTTACGCTTGCGCCGATGCGCTTGCGAGTGCCTCGAAGCTCACTTCCTTGTCCGTCACCTTTGCCTTGCCCAGCACGAAGTCGACGACGTTGCTTTCAACGACGAACGCTTCCATCTCGGCGAGGCGCTGCTGGTTGGAATAATACCAGCGGACCACTTCCTTCGGGTCTTCGTAGCTCTTCGCGAACTCGTCGACTTCCGCGCGGATCTGCTCCGGCTTCGCTTCCAGGCCGTTCGCCTTGACCAGCTCGGCGAGCACGAGACCCAGCTTCACGCGGCGCTCGGCCTGCTCGGCGAACATTTCGGCCGGGATCGGCGCGTCCTTCGCGTTCGGCACGCCGCGCTGCGCGAGATCCTGACGCGCCATCTCGACGAGACGCTGCTGATCCTGCTCGATCAGCGCCTTCGGCACGTCGAGTTCGGAAATCTTCAGCAGCGCGTCCATCACCTGGTTCTTCACGATCGCCTGCGTGCGACGCTTCGCCTCGCGCTCGAGGTTTTCCTTGATCTCGTTGCGCATCTTCGCGAGATCGCCGTCTTCGATGCCGAGCGACTTCGCGAATTCGGCGTCGATCTCCGGCAGGTGCGGCCATTCGACCTTCTTCATCGTGACCGTGAACTGCGCGGTCTTGCCCGCGACGTCCTTGCCGTGATAGTCGTCCGGGAACTTCAGGTCGAACGTGCGCGACTCGCCGGCCTTCAGACCGAGCGCCGCCTGTTCGAATTCCGGCAGCATGCGGCCTTCGCCCAGCACGAACGGGAAGTCTTCGGCCGTGCCGCCCGGGAACGCGACGTCGTCGATCTTGCCGACGAAGTCGACCGTCACGCGGTCGCCGTTCTGCGCCGCGGTGTCCGCGCCGCCGTCGCCGTGCTCGCCCGCTTCGCCGCGTGCGTGGAAGTGCACGCGCTGCTTGCGCAGGATGTCGAGCGTGCGGTCGATCTCGGCGTCGCCGATCGTCGTCGTCGAGCGCTCGACTTCAGCGGTCGACAGATCGCCGATCTTCACTTCCGGGTAAACCTCGAACGTCGCGTCGAACGCGTAGGCGTCGTCCGATTGCTCCTGCTTCGGCGCGAAGCTCGGCTGACCGGCGACGCGCAGGTTTTCCGCGCGGCTGATCGTGAAGAATTCCTGGCCGATCTTGTCGCTCAGCACTTCCGCCTCGACCTGACCCGCGTACTGCTGCGCGACCATCTTCAGCGGCACCTTGCCCGGGCGGAAACCCGGCATGCGCACGTTCTTCGCGAGTTTCTGGATACGGGCGTCGATTTCCTTCTGCACCGTCTCTTTCGGCAAAGAAATCGTCACGCGGCGTTCAAGCTTGCCGAGGTTCTCAACAACGTTAGCCATGGCTTCAATCGTCCTAAAATTATTCGAGCGAATCGGTTTTTCCTTGCCGTGCCTGCCTGGCGCGCGCACACGCCGCGCCGGAGCGCCACGCCATCCCTGCACGCGCCGGATGGCTAGCGCAAGCGGCTCGGAGCACGGCTTTGGCCGGAAGAATCGACTATTCTAGCAAACAATTTTCGTCATACCGCCAGATCGGCGCGTCGCGGCAGTCGTTCGCCGCGCCGTGCGCGCGACGCACCGGTTCCCCGCCTTGCCGCACGCGATCCGGCGCACGATGCGTGCCGCACCGCGCGCTCGGCGCGATGGATTACCGTTATGCCGTGCGCCATATCCATCGCGCGCCGCCATCCTGTAAGCTCCGAAATCAAGGTGCGCCGTCATCGCACCCCGATTCCTCACACCAATCACGCTTTCCGGAGACACCATGCCGCAACACCCGTCCGCGCCTGTCGTCGTCATCGCGCCCGATTCGTTCAAAGGCTCGCTTTCCGCGGAGCAGGTCGCGGACGCGATCGCGACCGGCATCCGCCGCGCGCGCGCCGACGCCGTCGTGCGCTGCTGCCCGATGGCCGACGGCGGCGAAGGCACGCTCGATGCGATGCTCGCCCGCGGCGCCACGCGGCGCACGCTGCGCGTGGCGGGCGCGTCGCTTGCGGCGCGCGAGGCGGCTGTGGGCGTGATCGATGCGCGTACCGCGATCGTCGAGACGGCCGAGGTCGTCGGCATCACCGATGCGGTCGGGATGAGCGTGCCGGTCGACGCACGCAGCACGCGCGGCATGGGCGAGGCGATCCGCGCGCTGCTCGACGAAGGCGTGCGCCGCTTCTTCGTCGCGCTCGGCGGCAGCAGCACGAACGATGCCGGCGCGGGCCTGCTGGCCGGGCTCGGGCTGCGCTGTTTCGACGCGGCCGGCCAGCCGGTCGAGCCGGTACCCGCGCGGCTCGCCGACATCGCGCGAATCGATGCGTCGGCACTCGATCCGCGGCTCGCCGAAGCGGAATTCGTCGGGATGTCCGACGTCGACAACCCGCTGACCGGCGCGCACGGCGCGACCGCCGTGTTCGGGCCGCAAAAGGGTGTGACGCCCGAGCAGGTCGCGACGCTCGACGCCGCGCTCGGCCGCTTCGCCGATCTGCTCGAGGCCGCGCTCGACCGCCGCGCGCGCGATCTGCCCGGCGCCGGTGCCGCGGGCGGCCTCGGCTTCGCGCTGCGGATGCTCGGCGCGCAGTTCGAGGCAGGCGCGGAGGTCGTCGCGCGGCAGATCGGGCTCGACGCGGCGCTCGAGGGCGCCGACTGGCTGATTACCGGCGAAGGGCGCTCGGACGTGCAGACGCTGCACGGCAAGGCGCCGTTCATCGCGTGCCGTCACGCGCAGACGGCCGGCGTGCCGGCGTCGCTGCTGTCCGGCGCAATCGATCCGGCCGCGCTGCCGCGGCTGTCCGAATACTTTTCCGGCTGTTTTTCGCCGGCGCCGGGCCCGATTTCGCTCGACGTCGCGATCCGCGACGCGGCGACGCTGCTCGCGAACGAAGCCGAACAGTTGACGCGCCTGAAATACGGCGCACACTGACCGTTGACCCGAGCGCGCGATACAGGAACAATCGGGCCCGCCATTTTTCTTCAGGATGCGACATGAAAGGCCGACAAGCCGGGCTCGATCAGTTTCTGACCTATCGCCTTCACGCGCTGACCAAGCGATCCGACCGCGGCATCGGCGAGGTGTACCGGCACAAGCTCGGCATCTCGCTGCCCGAGGCGCGGGTGATCGCGGCCGTCGGTGCGTTCGGTCCGTTCTCGATCATGGATCTCGCGCGCCACACGAATCTCGACAAGAGCCAGGCGAGCCGCGCGGCCGAAGCGCTGCTGCGCCAGGGCCTGCTCGAGCGCAGCGCGAGCGACGAGGACGGCCGCATCGTGCTGATCGCGCTGACCGCCGACGGCCGCGCGCTGTACCGGAAAATCATGCCGATCGTGCGCAAGTGGAACGACGGGCTGCTCGCGTGCCTGTCCGAGAGCGAACGGAACACGTTCGAGCGGCTGCTCGACCAGGTCGTCGCGCACGCGCTCGAACGCGACAACTGACGCCGTCGCGCGACAAGCGCGTCAAATCGTCCGCACCGACGGTGCCGGTCGGCAAGACGCATACGCTTTGTTCAGATCAATGAAGCCGATGCCGGCGGCGCGCGCGACAGCCCGCTATAGCCCGCTGTTCGCGGCGCGCTGACGCAGCAGCCCGAGCACCGCGTCGCAGTACGGCGTCGGCTCGTTCAATCTGCGCCCCAACTCCGGGAACACGCCGAGAATCGGCCCGATCTCCAGCGGCCGCCCTGCTTCGAAATCCTGCAGCATCGACGTCTTGAACGCGCCGAGCTTGCGCGTGACCGCGATGCGCTCGGGGCCGCTCATGCCGGTCGACAGCCCGAGCTTCGCGCCGATCTGCGCGGCCTCCTCCATCATCCGCAGCGCGAGATCGTGCGTGAACGGATCGTCGAGCAGCTGTTCGGCCGTCGAGCCCGTCAGCGCGCTCAGCGGATTCATGTTCATGTTGCCCCACAGCTTCGCCCAGATCTCGGTGCGGATCGCGGGCGTCGATTCGACGTCGAATCCGCCAGCCGAGAGCAACGCCGCGAAGCGCGCGGCGGCCGCCTCGAGCCGGCCGTCCGGCGCGCCGACGATCAGCCGGTTGCCGCGTCCGCGCCGGACGACGCCGGGCGCGTCGGTGCTCGACGACAGATGCACGACGCAGCCGATCGCCTGCGCGGGCGGCAGCGCGGCCGACACGGCGCCGGCCGGATCCACTGCTTCGAGCGGTACGCCGTCGAGCGGGCCGGCGAGCCCGTGCGTGAACCACCACGGCAAGCCGTTCATCGCCGCGACGATCACCGTGTCCGGCCCGACGAGCGGCGCGATCCGCGCGGCGAGCGCCGGCAGCGCCTGCGCCTTCAGCGCGATCACCACATAGTCCTGCACGCCGAGCGCGGCCGCGTCGTCGCTCGCGTGCACGGCGACCGTCGAGGTCGCGCCCGCGTCGTCGATCACGCGTACGCCGTGCGCGTTCAGCGCGTCGAGCGTCGCCCCGCGCGCATACGCGCTCACCGCGACGCCGGCGCGCGACAGCGCCGCCGCGAGCAGCCCGCCGATCGCGCCGACGCCGACCACCGCCGCGCGCACCGCGCCTGAATTCGTGTCGTTCATGATGGAATGTCCGTGTGCCGGAAGTTCTGGAGCATAACGCCCATTGGTTGCGGATACAACGACCTCCGGGGCGTTCGCATGCCTTCAGCGCAGCTCGCGCGGCGCCGCGGCCGGCCGCTCGTCCGGCACGTCGGCGCTCGCGCCGAGTACGCCCGCGATCTGGCTCTTGTCGTGCATGCCGAGCTTGCGGTACGCGCAGCGTAGATAGTGGCGCACCGTCGTCGGCGAGATCGCCATCTGCTGCGCCACTTCCTTGTGCGACCGCCCCGCGCCGTAATAGCGGATTGCGGCGAGCTCGCGCGGGCTCAGCCGGTCGAGCAGCGAGCGCGGCCGCGCTTCGAGCTGGAACAGTCCGGCAACCGGCACGCAGCCGATCCGCAGCGCCGTGCCGACGAAAGGCTGCGTCGCGTGGCGCCGCAGATGCGCGACGAGCGGTTCCGGCACGCGTGTGCCCGACCATGCGGGCCATTCGGCGCGCAGCACGTCGCCGAAGCCGTGATCGGCATGGTGCAGCACGCCGAAGTTGTCGCACAGCGCACGCGATGCCGGCGCGCCGGCATCGCCGCGCTCGCGCGTGAGTTGCGCGGCGCGGTTGATCGTCAACGCGGCGGCCAGGTGCGGAATCACTTCTTCGAAACGCTGCGCGTCGGCGTCGCCGAACGGACGATTCAGCCCCTGACGGTAGATCGACATGAAGGTCGTCAGCCCGAAGCGCCGATCGAGCGTGCACACGCACATCAGCTGCGCGAGCCCGTATTTCACGCACCAGTCGCGAAAGCGCGGATCGAGCCCCGGCTCGACGACCGACAGCCGTACCGCGCGGCCATGCGCGCCGCGCAGCGTGCGGTGCGCGAGCGGATCGCAGTCGCGCACGCGCTTCCAGTCGCCGAAGAACGCGTCCGGAAGCCGGTACAGGAAGCTGTTGTGCATCACGGGGCCGGTCGCCACGTGCGTCGCGACGCCCGTCCACGCGGCATCGAACGGAATCAGCGCCTGCAGCAGCGAAAAGAAGCGGCATTCGAATTCGCCGATGGCCGACTGCGCGGCGAACGCATAGAGGTCGAGCAGCATCAGGCCGAGTTCGCGTTGCGCGGTGTCGCCGCGCGCGACGCCGTCGAAATCTGCGCGCCGCGGCGACGGTGGCGGCCACGCGGCCTCGTCGAGCACGATCGCCGCCGGCACGTCGCGCAGCGCATCGAGATCCTGCCCGGTACCCGTCGTGATCCTCACCTTCCGCTCTCCTGCCCGTGCGGGCCGCCGATGTGCGCAACGCAGACCGGCCGATTATAGCGAGCGTCATTTTTGACGGGCCGGCGCGCCGCCACGCGGTGCAATCCCATCCATTTGAACGGGGCGCGACGCGTTGCTGCCGCGCAGCACGCGCGTCGGCGCCACCGCGACACCGCGGCGCGGCGCACCGCGGGTTTTCCGCAACCTCCATCTGAACGGCTGTTCGGCGCATTTGCGGCCGCCGACACTGCGTCGCGATTCCCCACGACCACGATGCGCCCGCATGGAGAACCCGACGTGATCACACCGCGCTTCATCCGCACGGCAGCCGCCGTGGCCGTCGCCGCATGCGGCGCGGCCGCACACGCGCAGTCGACGCTCACGCTGTACGGCGCACTCGACGTCGGCGTGCAGTACCTGACGCATGCCGACGCGCATCGCTCCGCCGTGCAGTTGCAGAACTACGGAATCGTGCCGTCGCAGATCGGCATCAAAGGCAGCGAGCCGCTCGGCGGCGGCTGGCGCGCGCTGTTCAAGCTCGAACAGGGCATCAACGTGAACGACGGCACGGCGACCGTGCCCGGCCTCGCGTTCTTTCGCGGCGCGTACGTCGGCATCGCGGGGCCCGTCGGCACCGTCACGCTCGGTCGCCAGTTCAGCGTGCTATTCGACAAGACGCTGTTCTACGACCCGCTCTGGTATGCGTCGTACAGCGGACAAGGCGTCATCGTGCCGATGTCCGCCAACTTCATCGACCGCTCGGTGAAGTATCAGTCGCCGACGTTCGCCGGCTTCGACGTCGAAGCGCTCGTCGCGACGGCCGGCATCGCGGGCAATACGCGCGCCGGACGCGTGCTCGAGCTCGGCGGCCAATACACGAGCAACGGACTGTCGGTCGGCGCGGTGCTGCATCAGTCGCACGGCGACGTATCGGCGACAGACGACGCATCGGGCCGACGACGCGAACTCGGTACGCTCGCCGCGCGCTATGCGTTCGCCGCGCTGCCGCTGACCGTCTATGCGGGCGTCGAGCGCCGCACCGGCGACCTCGATGCGCCGCGCACGATCGTCTGGGGCGGCGCGCGCTATCTGACGGCGGGTGGCATCGGCCTGAATGCCGGCGTCTATCACACCGATTCGCGCACGCCGGCGATCGGTCATCCGACGCTGTTCATCGCGAGCACGACGTACGCGCTGTCCAAACGCTCGGTCGCGTACGTGAACCTCGGCTACGCGCGCAACGGCAACCGGAGTTCGCAAACCGTCTACGAATACGACCCGACACCGCTTGCCGGCGCATCGCAGTTCGGCGCGATGGTCGGCATGTACCACCTGTTCTGAACTGACTGCGAGACGCCGCGATGAAGACCCTTGCCTCCGATACCGTGCGCGCATCCGATGCGCATGCCGCCCCGTTCGCCCGCGCGACGCTCGTCGCACTCGTCGTGTTCGCCGCGATCACGCCGTTGCTGCTGCTCGTCGCGCCGGCCGTCGCGGCTCAGCTCGCCGTGCAGCTTCGCTTGTCCGCGTCGCAGATCGGCACGTACTTCTTCGTCGAACTCGGCGCGTTCAGCGCGGCGACCGTGCCGTCGTATCTGTGGCTCGGCCGCGTCGATGCGCGCCGTGTCGCGGCGTGTGCGATCGCGCTGTTCGGCGCCGGCAATCTGCTCACCGCGCTGTGGATGCCCGACTTCGCGACGCTGCTCGCGCTGCGCGCCGCGACCGCGCTCGGCGGCGGCACGCTGATGGTGCTCTGCATGACGAGCGCCGCGACGAGCGAGAACAGCGATCGCGTGTACGGGCTGTGGGTCGTCGGCCAGCTGATCGCCGGCGCGATCGGACTGTTCGTGCTGCCTCACGTGTTCGTCGCCTTCGGCTTGCGCGCGCTCTACTTCGCGCTTGCGGCGCTGGCGCTGGCCGCAGCGCCGCTATCGCGCGGCTTTCCGCACTCGACCGGCATGCGCGTCGCAAGGCGCGCGCGCGGTGCCACGCTCGCAATGCCGGCCGGCTGCGGCGCGCTCGCGATCGGCGCAGTGCTCGCGTTCTATCTCGCGATCGGCAGCGTGTGGACCTTCGCGAGCCGTGCGGCGGCCGACGCCGGGCTCGATTCGCAAGCGGCCGGCACCGTACTGGCGATCGCGAGCGTGATGGGGATCGCCGGTGCGGCGCTCGCGTCGTGCGCAGGCGGGCGCGTCGCGCGCCGCACGATGCTCTGGACCGGCTACGCACTGCTCGCCGCGTCGCTCGTCGCGCTGGCCGCGCAGCCGCGCGCGACCGGCTACAGCGCCGCGATCTTCACGTTCAAGTTCGCGTGGACGTTCGTACTGCCGTTCATCCTTGCGACCGTCGCGCAGATCGATACGTCGGGCCGCCTCGTCGCGACGCTCAACTTCGTGATCGGCGCGGGCCTCGCCGCCGGGCCGCTGCTCGCCGGGCTGATGCTCGATGCCGGCGGCACGATGCGCGCGCTGTTCGTCGCCGCGACCGCGGTCGCCGTCGTGTCGTTCGCCGCGCTGCGCGGCATCGAACGGTCGGCACGCCGTTCCGCTTCTTCCCAACCTTGACAGATCATGCCCATGAAACGCACCGCATTCTTCACCGACGAACGCACCTTCTGGCACACAGGCGGCACGCACGCGCTGTTTTTTCCGGTCGGCGGCTGGGTCCAGCCGCCGTCGGGCGCCGGCTATGCGGAATCGCCCGACTCGAAGCGTCGGCTGCTGTCGCTCGTGCACGCGTCGGGGCTCGCCGCGCAGCTCGACATGCGCGGCGCCGCGCCCGCGGCGCGCGACGATCTGCTGCGCATCCACCCTGCCGGCTACCTCGATGCATTTCGTGCGCTCAGCGACGCAAACGGCGGCGACCTCGGCGATCTCGCGCCGTTCGGCAAGGGCAGCTATGAAATCGCCGCATTATCGGCCGGGCTCGCGATCGCAGCGGTCGACGCGGTCGTTGCCGAGCACGCGACGAACGCGTTCTCGCTGTCGCGCCCGCCCGGCCATCATTGCCTGCGCGACCGGCCGATGGGCTTCTGCCTGCTCGCCAACATCCCGATCGCGATCGAGGCCGCACGCGCGAAGCACGGCATCGGCCGCGTGGCCGTGATCGACTGGGACGTGCATCACGGCAACGGCACGCAGTCGATCTATTACGACGATCCGGACACGCTGACGATCTCGCTGCATCAGGACCGCTGCTTCCCGCCCGGCTACGGCGGCGCCGAGGATCGCGGCGCCGGTGCGGGCGTCGGCGCGAACCTGAACGTGCCGCTGCTCGCCGGCAGCGGCGACGATGCGTACCGCCATGCGTTCGAGCGGATCGTGCTGCCTGCGCTCGAGCGCTTCCGGCCCGAACTGATCGTCGTCGCGAGCGGGCTCGATGCGAGCGCGGTCGATCCGCTCGCACGGATGCTGCTGCATACCGACAGCTACCGGTTCATGACGCGCGCCGTCAAGGAAGCCGCACAGCGCCATTGCGGCGGTCGGCTCGTGATCGTGCACGAAGGCGGCTATTCGGAAGCGTACGTGCCGTTCTGCGGACTCGCGATCGTCGAGGAGCTGGCCGGCGTTCGCACGGCGGTCGCCGATCCGATGCTCGAGCTCGCGATTGCGCAACAGCCCGGCGAGCGGTTCGTCGCGTTCCAGCGCACGCTCATCGACGAACTGGCGGCATCGTTCGGGCTGCCGGCCGCGCGATGACGGCAGCGGGCCGGCGTCGGTTCGCGGCCGGCCCTTGCGCGATCGGCGCGGATGCGGTCTCCTGTGCGTTTGATCACACAGGCCCGAGGCCGTCTTCTTCCGATGAAATCCTCCCCGCGCGACAACGATGCCCAACGCAATGCGCGCCGCCAGCCGTCGAAACTGGTTCTCAATATCGCCGCCGTGCTGGTCGGCCTCGTCACGTTCGCCGTGGGCGCGGGATGGGTGATTTATAGCTGGCTCGTCGATCGCGAGGTGCAGTATTTCGCGATTCCGCTCGTGTTCTCGGTGCCCGTGATCGTCGCCGTCGCGATTCGGAGTTTTTGGGATTAGCGGCGGCGGGGATCGCGAGCAAGATGCGCGGAAAACGAAAAAGCGCTGCGGTCCTGAACTGCACCCCAAAAGTTGGATACCGATCCAACCTTTGGGGTGTTTTT
>NZ_JBQYLP010000097.1:0-15475 GCF_052683555.1 Burkholderia sp. BC1 | reverse complement strand
CGCCGACTTCGGCGTGTCCCCGCTGGTGGTGCAGCGCCGCTTGAAGCTGGCGAACGTCTCGCCGCGCCTCATGGCCGACTATCGCGCCGGTGGCGTGACGCTGGAACAGTTGATGGCCTTGACCATCACCGACGACCATGCCGCGCAGGAGGCCGCGTTCTACGGTGCGCCGGAATGGCAGCGCAGCCCGTCCGCGCTGCGCGAGCGCCTGACCGAGCGTGAAATCGACGCCACGCACGCGCTGGTGCGCTTCGTCGGGCTGGACACCTATCGGCAGGCAGGCGGCGGCATCCGCCGCGACCTGTTCGCAGAAGGCGATGCCGGAACCTACCTCACCGATACCGCAGTGCTGGAAACGCTGGTGCGCGACAAGCTGGAAACGCTGGCCGAGGACGTGCGCGCCGAGGGCTGGGCATGGGTGGAGGCCGTGCCGCATCTGGCCTACGAGGAACGGCAGGCTTTCCAGAACGCCCCGCGCCATCGCCGCGAGCCGACCACCCGCGAGGCCCGCCGCATGGCCTCGCTGGAAACCCGCCTCGAAAAGATCGACGCCGAACTGGAGGACGCTTGCGACGCCGAGGACGAGGCCAAGGCCGAGAAACTGGAACAGCGGCGCGATCAGGTGATCGGGGAACTGCAAGACGCGGAGGACGCCTTACAAGGCTATGCCCCCGAGGTGCGCGAGGTGGCCGGTGCCATCGTCACCATCGACCGCAACGGCGAGCCCGTCATTCATCGCGGCCTGCTGCGCGAAGCCGAGGCGAAGGCGCTGCGCACGCTGGAAAAGCTGCGGCGCGGTTTCGGCAGTACCGAAGGCGAAGCCGCTAACGACGAGCACGAGGACGCCGACGACGCGCCCAAGGCCGCGAGCCTGTCCGACCGGCTGGCGCAGCGGTTGAGCGCCCACCGCACGGCGGCGCTGCAAATCGAAGTCGCCCGGCATCCGCACGTCGCGCTGGCCGCGCTGGTGCATGGCATGGTGCAGACCGTCTTGCAGGAAAACCACTACGGGCACGATTTGCCGCTGGGCGTGAGCCTGAAACTGCAAGACCGGCTGGAAGGCATGGCCCCGGACTGGCCAGAATCGCCCGCCGCCGTGGCGCTGCGCGAACTGCAACAGGTAGCCGGGGAAGCCTTGCCGGAGGACAGCGCCGAACTGTTTGCCGCGCTGCTGGCGAAGTCGCAAGACGAACTGGTGCGGCTGCTGGCCGTGTGCGTGGCTTCCACGGTGGACGTGGTGACGCCCCGTGCCACGCCGCACCAGCCCGGCAAGGAACTGGCGCAGGCCGTGGGCCTCGACATGGCCGCATGGTGGAAGCCGACCGCAGAAGGCTACTTCAAGCACGTTTCCAAGGCTGTGCTTCTGGATGCCGTGAGCGCGTTTGCACCGGAATCCATCACCCGGCTGGCGAAGCTCAAGAAGGCCGACATTGCCAGCGAGGCCGAGCGGCTGGCCGATGGCACCGGCTGGATGCCCGCCATCTTCAAGGCCGAAGGCCCGCAGGAGACCGCGCAGGAAGAAGGCCCGGAGCAGGACGCCTCGGAGGATACCGAGGCAATGGCGGATGAACCCACCGAGGCACTGGCCGCTTGACCCGCGCCGAAGGCAAGCGCCCCGGCCTCGACCGGGGCGCTTCGCTTTGTGTGGTGGCGCATCGAGACGAAGGAATAACCGCGATCAGCACCGCGCCCAGGCCGTTCCGCCCTGGGCGCGGTGGACGCGAAATCCGGGTGCGACAGTGGCCGCGCCCGGTGTTCAAGGCCAATAGCCGAATCAGAACGCCGCCGCCTTCGCGCTGGCTCAGGCGGCGGCGTTGAAGGCATCGCTGTAGTGCGCGATGCCTTCCGGCACTGTCCCATGCAGGGCCAGCGCCATGAAATAGCCGGGCGGCACGCCCGGCAGTTGCAAGCCCGCATGGGCCTGGAAGCCAAAGCGCGTGTAGTACGTTGGATCGCCCAGCAGCACGCAGCCTGCGGCCTGCATAGCCCGCAGTTCAGACAGCGCCTGTTCCATCAGGCGCGAACCGATGCCTTGCCCCTGCCTTGGCGGCAGGACGGAGATCGGCCCCAACCTATACCAGCCCTCGGTCTTTCGCCCGTGCTCATGGGTGATTGTTACTGGCGACAGCGCGACGTGACCGACGACGCGCCCATGTTCTTCGGCCACGATGGAAAGCGTCAGTTCGTTGGCGGCACGCAAGGCGCGCACGATGAATTGCTCGGTGTGGCTGGTGTGTGGTGCATCAGCGAACGCGGCGATGGTCACGGCCTCGATGGCGGCAATGTCGTCCGGGGTTTCGTGTCGGAGCTGGAGGGTCATGGGCTTGTCTTCGATTGCTTCCTGAAAATATAGAACGGCCTGGGCGTGTCGGCGCACTGCGCCGCCGGGCTTTCGGGCTGCGCCCCGTGCCGCCTTTGCCGTCACGGCCATTCGGCTTCAATCCCTCACGCCTTCGCGCCTGCGGCGCTGCGTGCTTCGCTTGCCTCCAGGGGAAAGTCCTGCGGGCTATCCCCGCCGCGCGATGCTTGGCGCCCCTCGATGACGCCGAACCGGCTGCGCCGGATCGGCCCGGCCAGCGCCCCGCCGCGATGGGCGGGGCGCTGGCGAACACGCTGGCGCTCGCTGCGGCAGGTTGTGCAGGTGCGTGCCGTCCTCAACGCTGGCGGTTCCTGCCCATCACGTCACGAAGGACGGTTCACGGACAACCCGCCCGGCATCGCTATGGAGCTTCCACGCCACGCCTCAAGAGCGGCGCCGCAAGGTGCGGCGGGGGCGTTCTCGCCTGTCGTCGGGTGGTTGACCTGGCCCGCGTCAGTGGGCGAGCCGGAGAAGCCTTCGTGCGGGGATGCCGAGCCGGCCCCATCTCCTTTCGGAGCGGTCCGGCCCAAGGCGTCCTTGTCTCGTTGTGAATCCTGGCGGTGGCGCGGCTGCGCCTCGGGCTTCATGGCTGCAACCGTCCGGCGAAAACAATTTCCCCGCCTTCGTCACTGCGTTCGGCGGCTTCCTCGCGCAGCAAATTCTTTTCGCCTCCCGGCTCTCCACTGCGTTTCGACCGCAAGCGGTGCAGCCAGCCCGTCCCCCGCCGGCCGGATCACAACAAGGACGCGATGGGCGCGAACCTTGTTCAACCGAAAGGAGCAAACATCATGGCCAACATCGGCACCTTCACCGCAGACAAAGACGGCTTCACCGGCACGCTTCGCACCCTGACGCTCAACGTCAAGGTCAAGCTGCTTCCCAACGACAAGGGCAGCAGCGAGAACGCCCCCGACTTCCGTCTCCAGGCCGCAGGCCACGACATCGGCGCGGCGTGGAACAAGACCAGCGAGGCCGGGCGGGAATACAAGTCCGTGACCCTCGACGATCCTTCGTTCCCGGCTCCGATCTATGCCCGCCTGATCGAAGGCGAGGACGGCACGCACGACCTGATCTGGTCGCGCACCAAGCCCCAGGCGGCGTGACCGCCGCAGCGCCCCGCCCATCGCGGCGGGGCGCTGTGCTGCTTGTTCGCAGCACATCACCACGTCACGCGCGCGGCTTCGCCGCGTCGCGTTCCTTCAACACCGCCTCCAGCTCCCGGCGCACCTGCACCAGCAGCTCGTCGGCCTTGTGCGGGCTGTCGCCCGCATAGGCCAGCGTCAGCAGCGTGAGCGGGTGGATGTCCATCACCTCGCACAGCTCGGCCAGCTTATGCAGGGTCGGGCTTTTGAGGTCGCGTTCGAGGGTGCTCATATAGGTGCGACTGGACACGTCAGAGAAGGCTTCCTGACTCAAGCCACGCGCCTTTCTAACTGTCTTCAACGCCTTCGCCAATGAGTTCCCAGCCGCCACCTATGGTTTCCCTTGAAAAACCAAGATGACATCCCATTGCGCCCTATAGGACTACAATCTATAGTGTTCATTTGGCGTTGTTATCAGTGTTTGTGTCTTTACGGAAATCTGCATCGGCGGATTCCGGCAAAGCCACGCAAGCGCATCGGTGCTTGCGCACCAAGGCGCAAATCCGGTTTCGCGGCTCTGCGCTTTGGCGTGCAACCGCATTCGTGCATCATTGGATTTGTGGGATTGCCGACCATGCCCCTGCCACTCGCCACCGCCCCGGAGCGCGCGCAACTGCTCGCCAACGGCGAGGCCCGTGCCGCTGGCCGAGCCATCGACCCGGTGCCCGTGGTGCGGCTGTTCACGCCGGACGCGCACGTGACCTGGCTGCTGGCTGCGCTCGACCCAGCCGATGGCGACACCGCCTGGGGCCTCATCGACTTGGGGATCGGGATGCCGGCCCAGGGCACCGTCAAGCTGTCCGATCTGGCCGGCATCGTCGGGCCGCACCAGCAGCCCGTGATGCGCGACCTCTACTTCCGTCCCACACGCACGTTGTCGGAATACACCCGGCTGGCCGAGCGCGACGGAGCGATCCCGGACTGAATACGTCCTACTGTGACTTTTTCAGTCTGGTGTCATACCGGGTAAGTCTCAATCCACATTCTTGCGGCGTAGCCCCACCAGTCTGACCCAAATAGACAGGATGCCTGGCGCGGGCTGCGGCAGGCTGACTTGTGCAGTGCCCCCTTTCGGGCGCTGCCGCCGCAGCATTGAGACGAATACCGCAACGCATCGGAGCCAATCAGTCTTGACAGCCCCATCCACCTTTCTAACCCATGACGTTCCGACGAGGGCGATGTAGCGCGTAGTTCTTCCGTGGCGGCGAGTCCTGTTCGCAGGAGGAGGCGTCATGGTCAATCTTCATCACTTCGCGCATTGGTATCCAACTGCGGCATACCTCTATGTTTTGTGGCTGGATGCGCTCTCGCTCGCTTGGGAATATCTGCGCAGGCATCCCGACTACCGGCTCGACTGGCTGCGCCGTCATCGCCGGCCTGAAGCAGCGCATCGCTGGGGCTTGCGCCTGCTGGAAGACCCGGCCTTGGATGCGCGTGACGCGCATCCCGCTTGGCTGCCTGGTCATGCGGCCGTGGTGCAGCTCTACCCCGACGCCGATCCGCCGGAGGACGCCACCGCCTTCGCGTTCTGGCGTATCCCTGGCCACAAGCACCTGCTCCACGACGGCAAAGGGCTGGCGCTGATCGCACGCAGCCCAGGCCATTGCCTGCGCTTCGCGCTCGCGCCCGGCCTGGAAGACGGCATGGCTGTCGCCTATGCCCACCGCGGCAGCGCCGCCGCACCTGCGCGCAACCATGCGCTCGGCGCGGCCCTGGCTTCTGCGAAGCCCAGGCCGGCACCCGCCGCGCTGCTTGAGCTACACACCTTGCAGGCGCTCGACGCAACCCTAGCGGGTGCGTCCTTGCGCGAGGTGGCCGAAGGCTTGTTCGGCGGCGATGCCGCAGCCGATTGGTACAGCGACGGCGGCCTGCGCTCCAAGGTACGCCGCTTGGTACGGCGCGGCGATGCGCTGATGCGCGGCGGCTATCGCCGCCTAGCACAGCTTCCGCCGCTTGAGAAGGGTCGTTTTGAGGACGACGCAAAACGGCCCTGAGCAGGACAGCTTGGTTTTCTGAGACTGCCTCCATCCGGTTGCGCTGTGTGGCCGGAGCTTTGAAAGCTATGGAGGTTCACACCATGCGTCCCGCTCCTTTGCGGCCTGCCGCCACTGTCTCGACCGCTGCCGCGCAGCCCCAACGCTATCTCACCAACGACGAAGCCGCCGAGTACCTGCGGCTGTCGCCGCGCACGCTGGAAAAGCAGCGCGTGATCGGTGGTGGTCCGCGCTTTCGCAAGTTCGGCCGGCGCGTCATGTACGCCGTGGCCGACCTCGATGCCTGGGCCGCCGATCGCAGCTTCGAGACGACTTCCGATCCCGAGTACGCCGAGCACCACTCGGCCGACAGCCGTGCGCGCTGATCGGCGGCGCGCGGCAGGCCATCACCATGTCCAGCTCCGCGCTGCCGTTCCGGCAGCGGTCGTTGCAGGAGCGCGAACAGCTCGACCTGTTCCGCGCCTTGCCCGGCGACATGGCGCCGCGCGACAGCCAGGACTTGATGGCCTATCCGTTCTTCTCGCTCGGCAAGTCCAAGCGGGTCAAACCCATCGACTTCCGCGCGGGCAACGTGACGATCCGCGTAGAGGGCACGCAGGAGCACGGCATCGCCACGATTTGGGATGCGGACGTGCTGATATGGGCGGCCTCGCAGATCGTGGAAGCGAAGGACGCGGGCCTGCGCCCGTCGCGGCTGATGCGCGCGACGCCCTACGAGATCCTGCGCTTCATCGGGCGCGGCAAGTCGCTGCGAGACTACCAGCGCCTCAAGGCCGCGCTGGATCGCCTGCAATCGACCACGGTGGCCACGTCCATCCGCGAGACAACAGGCCGGCGCCTGCACCGCTTTTCGTGGATCAACGAATGGAAGGAACTGGCCGATGCCAGCGGCACGCCGCTGGGCATCGAGCTGATCCTGCCGGACTGGTTCTTTGCCGGCGTGCTCGACGCCGCGCTGGTGCTGACCATCGACCCGGCGTATTTCCGGCTCACCGGCGGCATCGAGCGGTGGCTGTACCGCCTGGTGCGCAAGCACGGCGGCAAGCAGGCATACGGCTGGCAGTTCGACTTTCGCTATCTGCACCAGAAGTCCGGCAGCACCGCGAAGCCCTACGACTTCGCCTGCGATCTGCGCGCGCTCGTCGCGCGGCAGTCGCTGCCCGGTTACGTCCTGGGCATCGAGCGGATGCCCGACAACGGCATGGAACTGCTGACGTTCCGGCCCGTGCCGCAGACGGCACGGGGATAACTCCGGGAAAGCCTGTGAATGGTGTCGTGCTATCAGGCGTGCGGGGTATCGTGCTATCAGGCGTGGGACTATCGTGCTATCAGGCGTGCCGATCGGCCGCAAACCCGCGCCAGCACTGGGTTTGCGCGTCCTCTAACTTCCCTAACTTAGTTTCTCTAACTTTTAGTAGGGAAACGCCGCTGCGGTGGACAACCACCCCGCGGCCACAAACGCAGCAGCAAAAGCCCGGCTTTCCAGCATGGAGGGCCAGGCCATGATCGTCGCACTGCTCAACCAGAAAGGCGGCGTCGGCAAGACCACGCTCGCCACGCACATCGCCGGCGAGTTGGCGATGCGCGGCCAGCACGTCGTCCTGCTGGACGCTGACCCGCAGGGCTCATCGCTGGACTGGACGCAGCGCAGAAGCCAGCAAGGCTTGCCACGGCTGTTCAGCGCCGTGGGCCTCGCACGCGAAACGCTGCACCAAGAGGCGCCGGAACTCGCCAGGCGGGCCGATCACGTCGTCATCGACGGCCCGCCGCGCATCGCCGCCTTGGCGCGCTCCGCGCTGCTGGCGGCCGAGCGCGTGCTGATCCCGGTGCAGCCCAGCCCCTACGACTTGTGGGCCAGCGCTGAGATGGTGGCGCTGATCCGCGAGGCGCAGGTATTTCGGCCTGCGCTGCGCGCGGCCTTCGTCATCAACCGGCGCGTCAGTACCACCGTGATCGGGCGCGAAGCGCGCCAGGCGCTGGCCGACCAGCCGCTTCCTGCGCTGCGCGCGGAAGTGCATCAGCGCATCGTGTTCGCCGACAGCGTGGCCGCTGGCCGGCTTGCACGCGAGACGGCGCCGGACAGCGCCGCCGCGCGCGAAATCACTGCGCTGGTGGACGAACTGCTGCGGTGGCCGACATGACAGCGAAGCCGCCACCTCGCGCAAAGCGCGTCGGCATCGGCGCGCGTCCACCGGCTAATCCGCACGCCGAGGCGTGGATTCGCCAGGGCGATGCCGATGCGCTTAACAAGGGCGACCTCTACACCGCCCGTCTGACCCTCGACATCACGCCCGCGATGCGGGCGCGCATCAAGGTATCGGCCTTCACGCAGGGCGTGACCGTGGCCGACCTGCTGCGCGGCCTGCTGGAACGGGAGTTTCCAGAGCACCGCAGGGAGAACACCCCATGACCGCATCCGCTTCGCCTGCCTCTGGCGCGGCCACGGCTGCGCTCGCAGCACCTTCCGGCCAGCTTGCCAGCGCGCCGCTGACGCGCGTGGCGCTGGCCTACATCGAACCGCGCTTCAAGCTCTACCTGCGCTTCGGCGAACCTGCGCGCACGCACCAGCTCGACCGCTGGCGGCGCTGCGCCGTGTTCCTGCCGGGCGCCATGTTGTGCCGCATCCGGTGGCAGGCCAACGACTACGGCACTGTTCGCTGGCAGCTCATGGTGATGCAGGCTTGCACGCCACTAGATGCGGCACAGCGCATCCCCGGCGTGCAGCCGGGCGCGCGCCTGCTGCTGCACGCCGAGGGCGAGAACCAAGTGCGCGCCGTGCTGGAGCGCATCGACGCCATCGAAGCGCTGGGTATCGCACCCGCCGCTGTCTCGCCCGCGTACTGGCGCACGCTCGCCAACCGTCTCGCTGCGCGCTTACCGCTGCCCGAATACACCGCCGAGCGGCACGCCGCCTGGCTCATCGGGAGGGAACTACCATGACCGCCGTTTCGACTGCCAGCACCGCGCCGCGTCCTCGCTCGCGCTTGCGCGCTCGCCTCGTGCTGGCGGGCCTGTCCGCCTGCGGCCTCGCTGCGCTGGCCTGGGCGTCCTTCGTGCATCCGCTGCCGCGCCTGATCTACAACCCATCCGACAGCGTGGCGGTCGGCTGGTATCGCGTCGATCCGCTGCACCACGGCACCGCCTCGCTGCCACGTCCTTTGTCCGTGGGCAGCATCGTCCTGACCACGCTGCCGCCAGACGCCGCCGTGCTGGCCGCGCAGCGCGGCTACCTGCCGACGCGCGTGCCGCTGCTCAAGCGCGTGGGCGCCGTCGCGCCGCAGGAGGTGTGCATCACTGGCCGCGTTGTCCGCATTGACGGCGTGCTTTCGGCCGCCGTGCTGCCTGCTGACCGCTGGGGCCGGCCGCTGCCATCCTGGCAGCAATGCCGTCGCCTCGAACCCGGCGAACTGTTCCTCTTGAGTGTGACCAACCAGGCGTCGTTCGACAGCCGGTATTTCGGGCCGGTCAGCACATCCGCCGTGATCGGCGTCGCGCATCCGGTCTGGCTGGAGTCACGCCCATGATGGCGGCTGATTCGCTGCACGTTGCCGTGCATCTCATCGTGCCATCGGGCGTGCCGCTCCAGTGGCTCTCCGCGTGTCGTCGCGCGTGCAGTGCCAGCGCATCCGCGCTGCACTTCGCGCAGCCTTCCCATGTGCAGGCGTCTTGCCTCGAACGCGCCCGGCCTATGGCCGTCGCCGCGTTCGCCGGCGCGCTGGCTGCTCACGCAGCAGCGCCGCCGGGCCGCCGCTGCCCGGAGCGCCAGCGAGGGGCAAAGGCGGAAGGCAAGACAAAAGGACGCGGCACCGGGCCGCGTCGAAAGCCAGTCTGCACGTGGGGGTGGCGCAGCACGCAGCGGCTTCGCCGCCGTGCCGCTTGTGGCGCGAGGCCCGCGCCAATGCAGGCATGTCCGCGTGCTTTGCACGACCGGACACGCCAGAGGTTGCAGAGGGCATAACCATGACCGACCGCCGCGATGATGATTTCCGCATCCGCCCCAGCGCCCCGAAGAACCGAGGCCAGGGCTTCGTCTCCAAGGTGCTCAAGCAGGCGGGCAAGGCCAGCGGCGGCAAGTCCTCGGTGCGCCGTCCTGGGACGACTGGCGGCACCGGGAGGGGCACCGTCCAGCGGCCCGGCTCGCGCCTGGGTCGCGGCCACACGGCGGCGCGCTTCGCGGGGGCGAAGCTCACGCCCATGTCGCGGCGCGTGACCATCAAGACGCTGCTGGTCAACCAGCGCCAGGCCAGTCCGCAGTCGCTCGCCAAGCACCTGCGCTACATCGAGCGCGATGGCGTGGGCCGCGATGGCGAGCCGGGCCAAGCCTACGGGCCGCAGACCGATGCTGCCGACCTCGACGGCTTCAAGGAACGCTGCGCGGATGACCGGCACCACTTCCGCTTCATCCTCTCGCCCGAGGATGGCGCGGAACTCGAAGACCTGCGCACCTACACGCGGCATCTCATGGGCCGCATGGAGGCCGACTTGGGCACGGGCCTCGATTGGGTGGCCGTGAACCACTGGAACACCGACAACCCGCACACGCACATCGTCGTGCGCGGGCGCGACGACACCGGCAAAGACCTCATCATCGCGGGCGACTACATCACCGATGGTTTCCGCCATCGCGCCGCCGAACTGGCAACCGAATGGCTGGGGCCGCGCACCGAGCTGGAGATCAAGCAGACCTTGCAGCGCGAGGTGGAACAGGAGCGGTGGACGAGCCTCGACCGCACCCTCCAACGCGAGGCCGGCGAGGACGGCCGGGTGCAGACCGAACGCTTCAACGAACCGATGCTGCAACGCCAGCGCCTGCCGCTGATCGGCCGCCTGCAACGCTTGCAGCGCCTGGGCCTGGCCGACGAGCTGCGGCCGGGCACCTGGGTCGTCCATGCCGACGCGGAGAAGACCCTGCGCGCCCTGGGCGAGCGTGGCGACATCATCCGCACCATGCAGCGAGCCATGCGCGGCCAGCCGCGCGAGCTGGCGGTGTTCGAGCCGGGCGACGACGACCGCACCATTCTCGGCCGCGTGGCCGCGAAGGGGCTGGCCGACGAGCTGCGCGACCGGGGCTACCTGGTCATCGACGGCGTGGACGGCAAGGCCCACTACGTCGCGCTCAACGCCCGCGACGAGCTGGCGAACTATCCGACCGGCGCCGTGGTGGAGGTCAAGGGTTCGGCCGACGTGCGCGCGGCCGACAAGAACATCGCTGCACTGGCGAGCGATGGCCTGTATCGCACCGATCATCACCTGGCGATTGAGCAAGGCCGGGCCACGCATGGGCGCGATCCGCAGGAAATCGTCGCGGCCCACGTCCGCCGGCTGGAAGCCCTGCGCCGGGCCGGCATCGTGGAGCGCGTGGCCGAAGGTTTGTGGAAGGTGCCGGGCGACCTGCCCGAGCAGGGCCGCCGCTACGACGCGCAGCGCCTGGGCGGCGTGGCGGTGGAACTGAAATCGCACCTGCCTATCGAGCGGCAGGCCCGCGTGATGGGGGCCACCTGGCTCGACCACCAACTGATCGGCGGCGGCTCGGGCCTTGGCAACCTGGGCTTTGGCAGCGAGGCCAAACAAGCGATGCAGCAGCGCGCCGACTTCCTGGCCGAACAGGGGCTGGCCGAGCGCCGTGGGCAGCGCGTAATCCTGGCCCGGAACCTGTTGGGCACGCTGCGCAATCGGGAATTGGCGCAGGCCGCCAAGGACATTGCGGCCGAAACCGGCTTGGAGCACCGGCCCGTGTCCGACGGCCAACGCGTGGCTGGCATCTACAGGCGTTCCGTCATGCTCGCTAGCGGGCGCTACGCGATGCTCGATGACGGCATGGGGTTCAGCCTGGTGCCGTGGAAGCCGGTGATCGAGCAGCGGTTGGGACAGCAACTCGCTGCGACCATTCACAAAGGATCGGCTTCCTGGGAACTCGGAATTCGTCGAGGTATATCGATTGGATAGAAGTTAGTCTTCCGTCAACAGGTGTAGCCATCCCTTGCTAGCGGCTTCCATAGAACTTTTCCACGAACGAGCGACGGTAACTCTGGTGGCAGGCTAGGCAGCTTTGCTGGGTTTTGGAGAAAGCCGCGATGACTGCTTGGCCGTCATTCCGCTGTGCAGCCTCGCCCATGGCGGTCGCGGCGTCATGGACCTGTCCATCAAGACCCCGAAACTTTCCAGCGTCTGCCCCAAGCCAGGCAAGGATGCGCATCTTTTCCGACATGGGCGGCTCGGCATGCTTGGCGATTCGTGGTGCTAGCTCGGCGACCAGTGGCCAGTCTTCTTTGGAGATCGCGCCCGTGACGGCTTGCATGTCGCGACCGAGTCTTTCCATTATGGTACGAAGCGCCATTGGCTTTGCCGCCTCTACGGACTGCGCACCGAGTGCCGTGGCGAAGGTTGCCAAGAGCACGGACAGCGAGACGGTGAAGAACGATCTGGGTTTCAGGGGCTGGTTCACGAATTTCTCCATTGATGTTGTGACGAATGCTTTGGGTCTAACGAATGGTTGCAGGTGTCCTCAAAATTCCAGACTCAGCGCGATCGATCCGAATGCGTGATGGCCCGCCTGCTGGTCGAACTCGCGGGTTCTCCAAACGCGCATCACGGCGAGCCGCACGCCACGTCCAGCAACGATCCATTGGCTACTGATGCCGAGAGCTGCTTGCGCGACCCAAGGCCGCCGGCTGACATGATGGCTATGCCGGAACATGTTTCCGTCGAGTGAGAAGTCCCAGGCGACGGCTTTACCCTCCAGGCTCAGGAAGACATGTGCCCCAGGTTTGGGCGCCAGGACCGATTGCGGCGTTGTCGTGCGCAGATCGGCAACACCAGAGGGCGGGCGGTTCTCCGCGCCAGGGCGGATCGGATAGCTGCCGAAGTCGTTCGGTATGTTCCAGCCCGCGCGAAACTCCACGCCGGTACTGGCGGCGGTTTCGATGTTTCCGACCCGCAAGGCATAGCTGCCGATCACGTCGCTGCCCCATCCAGGACGGACGGCACCCTCCGTGTACGGCTTGAACTTGCGCTCCATGGCCATCTGAAATGCCGGCTCGTTGCGCAACTGGTTGTTCCAGCCGCGAAAGCGCTCAATGCCGCGTGCGCGATGCACCAGATCCTGAGATTGCTCGGCCAGCGACCAGGGGCCGATCACGCCCAGGGTCAACTCACGCACGTCAAGCATTTCGTAGCTGGCAGCTTGTGGGTGGATGCGGCGATTCCACGCCAAACCCAGGTAGAGCAAACCAGCGTACGGTCGGTCATCTGGAATCACATCGGTGCGCGTCTTGTTCTCGGGCGTGTACATGGCTTGGCCAAAGCGCACAACGAGGTTTTGCGACGACGAGTGGGCGCCGGCTTCGTGCCAGAAGCCTGGATCAGCCCAGCCGATGAAGCGGGCGTACAAACCAATCGGCTGGGGCAGGCACTCCGGACGGAGCCCGCCTTGCAGATCGCGTGAGACTGCTGTTAGCGCGACACCGTTGGTGTAGTTGCGATCGGAGCCGGTGAACAAATCGTTCTCCAGACGCAGGGTGCCGCCCCGCCAGCGCAGGGATTGCTCTGGCGAGCAGGAGGAAGGATTTGTAGAGAGCGAGACTTCGGAACCGAAAGTAGAGATCGGGCTGAACAATGCACCCGCAATCAACAAGGTGACGCACTGTCAACAGCAACTTAGAAGTGACCCACTTGGGCCGTTGTGCAGCACATTAGATTTGACCCACCTGGGTCACCAAGTTGATGCCCAGCATGTTGCGTGACCCTGGGTCAGCGTCAGTTGCTGGCCATCGGTTTCGCCTGACCCAGGGTCAAACGATGTTGCTGATCATCACTTACGCGTGCATCTCCAGTTGCTGTTCAGCACTTTCGGATGCACGGGATCGGATCACGCCGGCTTTTCGCTTGTCCTTCAGTCGGTAGCTTTCGCCTTTGATCTGTAGAACATGGCTGTGATGCAGGAGGCGGTCGAGCAACGCGGCCGTGAGCGTCTGATCTCCGGCGAACGTCTGGTCCCATTGCCCGAACGGCAAGTTGCTCGTTACGATCACGGAACCCTTTTCATACCGCTTGGCGATCACCTGGAAGAACAGATTGGCATCGTCCCGGCCGAGCGGCAGATAGCCGACCTCATCAATGATCAACAGCCGTGGGTTCATGATGTTGCGCTTCAGGAAGTCGGCCAATCGATCCTGCCGGGAAGCGGCGGCCAAGGCAATGACGAGATCCGCCGCAGAGATGAAGCGCGTCTTGATCCCCATCTGCGTTGCGATGTAACCGAGTGCGATCGCCAGATGCGTTTTGCCAAGGCCGCTCGGCCCGAGCAACACGATGTTCTCGGCGCGCTCGACGAAGGCCATCGACGACAGCTCCAGCACCGATTTCTTGGCAACGCCGTGAGCAAACGTAAAGTCGAACTCCTCCAGCGTCTTCAGCACAGGGAAGCCGGCCGTGCGCAGCAACATGGATTTGGTCCGCGTGTGCTTCGCGTCCATCGCAGATTTCAACAGCGCCTCGAAGAAGTCGGCAAACGTGAGTTGGTTCGCTGCCGCGCGAGCTGCCAACATGCTGTACTGCTCGCCCATCGTGTCGATCCGCAGTTGTCGACAGGCTTCGAGGATACGTTCGTGCTGGATGTCCATCAACGTGCCTCCGTCAGCAGGGCTTGATACACTGACAGCTGATGCTGCAGCGGCGTATCATCGAACCGCGACGGCGGTGGCATCGTCGGCACGGAAGCTGACGGCAGGTTCGCGCGCCACGGCTCCGGCAACTGCTGCAGCTTCGGTTGCTCAAGCAGGAGACGCTCGAGCGGCGACTGTCCAGTCGTGCCGTGGATGCGCACATTGGCGACATCTCTCAGCCAGCGCACGACCTCGGCGTTCGCCGTGGTCGCGTCAAGCGAGAGGCGATCCTGAGCGAGCCGGCTTGCCAGCGGATTGTAGAAGCTGCGGCGCAGGTATCCGTTGAAGCGCTCAACCTTCCCCTTGGTCTTCGCTCGGTAGGGCTTGCACAGGCGCGGCACGAAGCCGTGGTGCTTCGCAAAGTCGAGGAAGGCCGGTTGATAGCGATGCAGTCCGGGACCATAGGCGTCTCGGCCAATCACCACCGTCTTGACGTTGTCGTACAGGACCTCGCGAGGAACCCCACCGAAGAAGTCGAACGCGCGCTCATGGCATCCCAGCAGCGTCGGCAATCGTTCGTCGGTCACGAACTCGACGTAACTCGCCCGACTGTAACCGAGCGTCGCAACGAATGCCGACAGCGGCAGCTTGCCACGTCGCAACACGATCCAGTCGACCTGCATCTGCTGCCCCGGATCGGTTTCGAAACGTACCAGTGGCTCCGGCGCCTTGATCGACTTCAGCGACCGCAGATAGACCCGCAGCCGCGTCAGGCCTCCGTCATAACCCATCGCGCGAATCTCGATCAGCAGCGCGGTCGCCGGCAGCCAGGCCGGATGCGCTGCGCGAACCCGGTCATGCAGATAGGTTTTGAACGGATCGAGCTTCTGCGTGCGCCCCGATCGCGGCGCACGATCCTGCTCAGCACAACTGCGTAAGTATTTGCGCACGGTGTTCCTCGACAGCCCCAGTTCCCGCGAGATCTCCCGGATTCCTAATCCTTGGCGGGCCAACACACGTATTTCCACGATTACCTCCCTTGTAAGCACTGGCCCTCCAAAAAGGGCCCATCCTACCCGGGTGGGTCAAATCCAATGTGCTGCCGCTGGGTCATTTTCAACGTGCTGCTGACAGCACTGCATCGGCTGCTGCACTTTGGTGCCGCGCAGGCTCCAGCGATACCCGTCGATGCCAATCATGTTGCCCCATCGCCTGCTGCCCTGGTGACGTAAAAGCGTTCGAGGGCACTGACGATTTCCTCTGCTTTGTCTACGCAGGTGAACAAGTCGAGATCGGATGGAGAGACATAGCCTTCGTCGAGCAGAATGCGTATTTCGGTGAACGTGATCAGCGATTTCGGATGAAGGTGATCACCGA